>CAZXNF010000404.1:1699-3831 GCA_964641785.1 uncultured Streptomycetaceae bacterium
GTACTGGATGACCTCGCTGCGCAGCTGCGTGATCGGCTGCTGGATGGGCATCACCCCGGGCGGCGCAACGCCCGCATCGTTCATGAGCTACGGGGTGGCGAAGCGTCTGTCGCCGCAGGGCGAAAAGTTCGGCACCGGCCAGCTCGAGGGTGTGATCGCGCCGGAGACCGCAGCGCACGCGGCAGGGACTTCCGCGCTGCTGCCGATGCTGGCCCTCGGCATCCCGGGTTCGCCGACCGCGGCGGTGCTGCTTGGCGGTCTGCTGATCTGGGGTCTGCAGCCCGGGCCGCTGTTGTTCGTGGAGCAAAAGGACTTCGTCTGGGGCCTCATCGCGAGCATGTATCTCGGCAACCTCGCGGGCCTCATCATCGTGCTGACCTGCGTGCCGCTGTTCGCGGCGATCCTGCGCATCCCGTTCTCCATCATCGCGCCGGTCATTATCGTCATCTGCGCGGTGGGTGCGTTCACCGTGCACAACGCGATGTTCGACATCTGGCTGATGCTGGTGTTCGGGGTGATCGGCTACGTGTTCAAGAAGCTCGACTATCCGCTGGCGCCGCTGGTGCTGGCGCTGGTGCTGGGGGACCGCGCGGAGGATTCGTTCCGCCAGTCGATGCTGATTTCGCAGGGCGATCTCTCCGTGTTCTTCTCGAACGGGTTGGTCGGCGGCATCACCGGGCTGGGACTGGTGCTGCTGTTCTGGCCGCTGTTCTCGGCGTTGAAGTCACGCCTCAAGTCCGCTTAGTCGAGCGCGATTTTTCCGCGCCGCTTCAGTCTGGACAGGGTTTCGGGCGTGAGGTTGAGGTAGAGCGCGAGCTCTTTTTTCGGGAGTCGTGACGCGAGGGCTTTCTGCTTGCGCACGAAGCGCGCCACGCGGCCGGCGGCGTCCAGCAGGTGCAGCGTGATGGTGTGCGCCATCACCTCGCTCATGAGCCTCATCACCTCGAACTCGAACGGGGCCTTGACCGCCGGGTGTCGCTCCATGAAATCGACCCAGTCCTCCATCCGCAGCCGGGCGACGCGCACGCGGGTGACCGCGCGGATCGTATACGGCAGCGGTGTTTTCAGCCGCCACGCCGCGTAACTGGTGTCGATGTCGTCTTCCGCCGCGAAGCGCAGGATCATCTCCCGGCCTTCCGGGCTGGACACCACCCGCTTGAGGATGCCGTCGAGGATGAAATACTGTTCCATCGCGCGGTCGCCCTGGTATTCCAGGCTGGCGCCCTTGCGGAGGTCGGTGATGTCGAGCAGGGGTTCCAGCGCGTCCCAGGCCTCGCGCGGGAGCTTCTTCAAGACGCTGTTCCGCCGCAGCAACAGTCGCAGGACGCGGAATTCAGGGTGGCGAAGGAGGGCGGTCATCGTATTCCCGGGCGAGCGCGGGGTGCAGTACCGGTACAATTGCCGTTCGGCCGACCGGTGGTGCGCCGCAGCATCCGGAACGGGCGCGCAGTATAGCGCAGCCAACCGATTCTTGATCGCGGTCAAGGCCTCCGGAGAGGGGCCTGTCTATAGTCCGCAGCCTTCCGATTCGCGCCTTACGATCAACGTTTTTCACCCCTCCGGAGGAATGCCATGGGCACCGTCGAACCGCAAGTCGCCACTGCCGGCGCATCGGCACAGGAAGTCACTGATGGCTTTCAGTTGGTCATCGATGCCCTCAAGCTGAACGGTCTCGACACCATCTACGGTCTGCCCGGCATCCCGATTACGGATCTGACGCGCCGGGCGCAGGCTGCGGGCTTGCGCGTGCTGTCCTTCCGCCATGAGCAGAACGCCGGTTACGCCGCATCGATCGCCGGGTTCCTGACGCAGAAACCCGGCATCTGCCTGACGGTGTCGGCTCCCGGCTTTCTGAACGGCCTCAACGCGCTCGCTCATGCCACGGTGAACTGCTTCCCGATGATCCTGATCAGCGGGTCGAGCGAACGCGAGATCGTCGATCTCCAGCAGGGCGACTACGAGGAGATGGACCAGCTGGCAATCGCCAAGCCGGTCGCCAAGGCCGCCTTTCGCGTGCTGCACGCCGAGGACATCGGCGTCGGTATTGCGCGCGCCATCCGCGCCGCCGTGTCCGGCCGTCCGGGCGGCGTCTACCTCGACCTGCCGGCCAAGCTGTTCGCGCAGAGCATCGA
>CAZXNF010000405.1:0-3311 GCA_964641785.1 uncultured Streptomycetaceae bacterium
TGGCGAGGATCGCGCCCTCGTTAAAACCGAGGCGCAGCTTGTCGGCAATCGCGGGCGTCAGATCATCGATTTCGACGCCGAGGCGGCCGCGCTTCACCTCGCCGAAGCGGACGATCTGCCCCATCACCACGCGCACCATGTTGGCCGGCACCGCGAAGCCGATGCCGACGTTGCCGCCGGAGGGGCCGATGATGGCCGTGTTGATGCCGATCAGTTCGCCGCGCAGATTGACCAGCGCACCGCCCGAGTTGCCGGGATTGATCGAGGCATCGGTCTGGATGAAATTTTCGTAGCCTTCGGGCGTCAGGCCGGTGCGGCCCAGCGCCGAGATGATGCCGGAGGTCACGGTCTGGCCGATGCCGAAGGGATTGCCGATTGCCACCACGAAATCGCCGACGGCGTGGGTGTCGGAGTCGCCGAAGGGGAGCGCGACGAGGTTCTTCGCCTCGATGCGCAGCACGGCGATGTCGGTCCCCGGGTCGGTGCCGACGAGCTGCGCCTGAAACTGGCGGCGGTCCTTGAGCGTCACGATGATCTGCTGGGCGTCCTTGACCACGTGGTTGTTGGTGACCACGAGGCCGCGCGCGGCGTCCACGATCACGCCGGAGCCGGCCGCGATCTGCTGCTGGGGCCGGTCGGGCAGGTTGAAGAAGCGCCGGAAGAACGGATCGCGCGCGAGCGGGTTGTTCTCGATCGGCGCGGTCGTGACCGTGGCGATGTTGACGACCGCCGGGGTGATGCGGTCCAGCAGGGGCGCCAGCGAGGGCAGGCCCGCGCGGGTGGGCAACTCGTTGGAAAACTGGGCCTGCGCGCCGCCGCCGACCAGCGCTGCGGCGAGGGCGATCAGGATGCTCGGCAGTGGGCGGTACGGCATGGCAGGCTCCTGCGGACGGTTACGGCGTCAGACCGGAATGGCACTTACTTAAGCAATTTTTCGCAGATCCCCTCCCTTGCGCGCAGCGCGGGGGAGGGTTAGGGAGGGGGCAAAATCGCTCGCCCCCATCCTGGCCTTCCCCCGCAAGCGAGGGAAGGAACCTTAAGTAAGTGCCATTCGCGTCAGACCGCGCGGCGCCCGGCAGGTTGCATGGCGCCCCGCCGGGCGCAGTCGCGTGCGGCTACTTCAGGATCTTGAACAGGTTGTTGTAGTCGTCGGTCCAGATGGACAGGCCGGGGATGGGGTCGATGGTGATGGCCTTTTTAGCGATGTCCTCGCGTGCGGCCAGTGCCGGGTTGCGGGTCACGAGCACCCAGTCGGTCTTTGAGAAATCCGTCTCCTCGGCGTCGTCGATCACCAGCACCGTCGACAGGCCGGCGGCGTCGGCGATCTGCTTGACCACTGGTGCCAGCTTGAGGAAGCGGTTGGTGACGTGGAAGGCGATCACGCCGCCGGGCTTGAGGTGGCGCTCGTAGACCGCCATCGCTTCGCGGGTGATCAGGTGGACAGGGATCGAGTCGCTCGAGAAGGCATCCACCGCGATCACGTCGCATTCCTGTGCCTTCTCGCGCTCCATGTTGAGCCGCGCGTCGCCGAGCGACAGTTCGATCGCCGCCTTGCTGTCCTTGAGGTAGGTGAACTCGCTTTGCGCGACGGCGATCACCTGCGCGTTGATTTCGTAGAAACGGATGGTGTCGCCCGGTCGGCCGTACGCGGCGAGTGTGCCGGCGCCGAGGCCGATCACGCAGATCTTGCGGGCGCCTTCCGGCGCGGCCTTGATGGCGAGACCAACGCCCGAATCGGGCCCGTAGTAGCTGGTCGGTTCGTGGCGCCGGGCGGGATTGAGGTACTGCTCGCCGTGCATGATCACGCCGTGGATGAGGCGGCGCGTGGCGTCGGGGCTCGTTTCCGGCCCGCCATCCTTGGTGCGCAGGGTGCCGTAGAAATCGCGCGTCATGATCCGCGCATCTTCGCGCCGCTGCGTGATCTGCTCGTTCCAGAAATAGCCGCAGATGCCGGCCACCGCGATGGCGGAAATCCAGACGAGGAAAGGAAAGCGGCGCAGCACGTACGACGCGAACGCCGCCGTCAGCACGAAGCCCAAGCCCAGCTCCCAGTAATCATTGAAGATGCGCGGCGCGACGAAACCCACGAACAGGCCGCCCAGCGCGCCGCCCAGCGACACCATGAGGTAGAAGGTCGTGAGGTATTTCGGCGCCGGCCGGCGCAGGGCCAGCTCGCCGTGCAGGAACATACAGACGGTGAACAATGCGGTCAGGTAGAGCGGGATCGCGACCTTCAGTTCCAGCGTCACTTCCGAGGTCTGCAGGCCCCACGCGGAAAAGCACAGGATGACCGCCAGCGGGCCGAGGAAGAACTTGGGTTTGTACCAGCCGTCGCTCTCGAAGCACAGGATGAAAGTCAGCAGGTACAGCGCCAGCGGCGCCAGCCACAGGAAGGGGATCGACGCAATGTTCTGCGTAATGTGGTTGGTGATCGCGACCAACAGCCACGAAGCGTAGGCGGCGAGCAGTATCCACTCGATGTAATTGGCGCGCGTCGGCGCCGGGCCGTCCGCGACGGTATCGGTGGTGGCCGCGGTGGTGGTCTGCGCGCCCAGCCGCAGGCTCAGCAGACCGGCGCCCGCGCACAACACGGCGAACAGGATGAAGCCGCCCGACCAGCCCCAGGCCTGCGTCTGTGTGGGGATCCACGGCTCGAACAGAAAGGGATAGCCGATCAGCGCCAGCATCGAGGCGAAATTCGACAGCGCGAACAGCCGGTATACCGAGCCTTTGGGGAAGCTCCGCGCGAACCACGCCTGCACCAGCGGGCCGGTGGTGGCCAGCAACAGGTAGGGCAGGCCGATGGTGACGAGCAGCAGCCCGAGGATGCGGGTGCTCGGCTCCTCGTCGCCGGCGGGTTTCCACGCGACGTCCGGAATGATCGGCAGCAGCGCGCAGCCAATCGCGAGCAGGACGAGGTGGAGGATCACCTGCGTGCGGGGCTTGAGCTTGCGCGTCGTGAAGTCGGCGTACGTGTATCCCACCAGCAGCGCAACCTGGAAGAACACCAGGCAGGTCGTCCATACCGCCGCCGAGCCGCCGAACCACGGCAGAATCTGTTTGGCGACGATGGGCTGAACAAGAAACAGCAGAAACGCGCTCGTGAAAATCGTCAGAGCGTAGAGAATCATTTCGAAGGTAAGCCCATGAGGAAAGCGCGGGATTATACAGGCGGCCAAGCGCGGGGCCGGGCCTGGCGATATCCGGCGCAAGGGCCGTGAGCGGCCCTGGATCTCCGTCAGCACCGCGCGCGGGCGCGAAGAAAGGCTTGCGTGCGTCGGCGCGACGCCGGTCGTTCGTTCATATCCGCC
>CAZXNF010000405.1:3321-3813 GCA_964641785.1 uncultured Streptomycetaceae bacterium
AACGTGATCGGCGGCCACGTTGTCTTCGACGTGTCGCAGCCGGTCGTGGGTGGCGCCGAAGGGCTTGATGCGAACGACTCTCCAGGCCATGGTGGCGGCCCCAGCCTGAAGCACGCTTTGCCGTCGTTCCGGCGGAAGCTTGAACCGATTGAACAGCGCCTTGCGCCGCCGCGTGGTGACGGCAGCCTGGCCGCGTGACCCGAGACGGGCCGTCGGTCGTCCGCCGTGGATGTCGGCGATGGGTTTCCCACGCAGGGCGGGTAGCGTGAGAGAACTCCGCGCCCTGTTTCAGGACGAATTTGCGTGAGCGTTGATTTTTCAGAAGAAAAATCTATCGATTTGATAGATTTGATTTCTGGCGGATTCGCCCGTGTAATCACGTTTCGTGACGTTCGTCACGTTGGCTGAAAGGGCGGCGGTGTCTCAGTCTGTTGACGAGGCTGGACGGCGGATTCCTTCAGGTGCGCAAAACCCCGCAGCGTGGGGTTCGGG
>CAZXNF010000406.1:0-3808 GCA_964641785.1 uncultured Streptomycetaceae bacterium
TTCTGCAGCGACACGACCTGCCCGATGGACGCAAAGTCATTGAAACGGTCGTACGGCACCTTCTGGATCGCCGGGCTGATGACCATCGTGCCGATGTGCGTGAAGCCGGTGGTCAGGCCGTCCGGCTCCGCGCGGGCGAGCAGTTCATTGGAGATGACGCCGTTGGCGCCGGGGCGGTTGTCCACCACGATCTGCTGGCCCAGCCCGGCGCCCATCTTCGGCTGGATGATGCGCGCGACGAGGTCCGTGGCGCCGCCCGGCGGGAAGCCGACGATCATGCGCACCGGTTTGCCGGGGGACCACTCGGCGTGTTGGGCCGCGGCGGCGGCCAGCGGAACGGCGAGAAGCAGGGGGAGGATACGGACGCTGAGCATGGCGAAACCTCGTGGGATGTTGTTTGCGGCGAATATACCGCAACCCGCACGCCCCAAAGAAAACGCCGGCGCGGAGAGCCGGCGCCGGCGTGGAAGGACAATCCGAACCGGGTCAGACTGCTTCGGCGATCGCCTTGCCCATCTCCGCGGTTTTCGCCTTGCCGCCGGCGTCCGGCGTGCGCGGACCTGCGACCAGGATGGTTTCGATGGCGTCGATCACCGCCTTGGCCGCATCGGGATGCCCCAGATGCTCGAGCATCATCGCGCCGGACCAGATCTGGCCGATGGGATTGGCGATGCCCTTGCCGTAGATGTCCGGCGCGGAGCCGTGCACGGGTTCGAACAGAGACGGAAACTCGCGCTCGGGATTGATGTTGGCCGAGGGCGCGATGCCAATGGTGCCGGTGCAGGCCGGGCCGAGGTCGGACAGGATGTCGCCGAACAGATTGGAACCGACCACGACGTCGAAGCGGTCCGGGTTCAGCACGAAGTGCGCGGTCAGGATGTCGATGTGGTACTGGCTGGTCTTGATGTCCGGATACTGCGCCGACATCGCCTTGAAGCGCTCGTCCCAGTACGGCATGGTGATCGAGATGCCGTTGGACTTGGTGGCGGAGGTGACGTGCTTCTTCTTGCCCTTGCGCGCGAGCTCGAAGGCGTAGCGCAGGATGCGGTCGGTGCCGCGCCGGGTGAAGGTGGACTGCTGGGTCGCCATCTCGTATTCGGTGCCGTCGAACATGCGGCCGCCGATGGAGGAGTACTCACCCTCGCTGTTCTCGCGCACCACCCAGAAGTCGATGTCACCGACCTTGCGCCCGGCGAGCGGGCAGGCGATGCCGGGCATCAGCCGCACCGGCCGCAGGTTCACGTACTGCTGGAAGTTGCGGCGGAACGGAATCAGCAGCCCCCACAGGGAAATGTGGTCGGGCACCGTCGCCGGCCAGCCGGCCGCGCCGAAGAACACCGCATCGTGGCTCCGCACCTGGTCGAGGCCGTCCGCCGGCATCATGCGGCCGTGCTTCGCGTAGTAGTCGCAGCTCCAGTCGAACTCGTCGAACTTGAACTCGATGCCGAACTTGCGCGCCACCGACTCGAGGACACGCACGCCCTCGGGGCCGGTCTCCTTGCCGATGCCGTCGCCGGGGATGTAGGCGATGCGGTATTTCTTCATGCGGGAGTTACTCCGGTTTGGCGCCCGATTCCTTGATGACCTTGGCCCACTTGACGCGTTCGCTTTTCATGTAGGCGGCGAACTGTTCCGGCGTGCCGCCGGCGACGTCGAGCCCCTGGTTGAAGAGCAGGGTCTTGATCTCCGGCAGGGCGAGGATTTTGTTCACGTCGGCGTTGAGGCGGTTGACGATCGCGCGCGGCGTTTTTACCGGCACGACGATGCCGTACCAGTTGTTGGCGTCGAATCCGGACAGCCCGGCTTCGGAGATCGAGGGCATGTCGGGCAGCAGCGAGGAGCGCTTGGTGGTGGTGACGGCGATGCCGCGGATGCGGTTGGCCTTGATCTGCGGAATGGCGCTCGCCGCGGTGGCGAACACGATCTGCACTTCGCCCGCAACCAGCGCGATCATGGCCGGACCGCCGCCCTTGTAGGGCACGTGCACGAGTTTGGTGCCGGCCATCACGTTGAAGAGTTCCATGGCCATGTGGCCGGTCCCGCCGACGCCGGACGAGCCGCTGGACAGCGATTTGACCTTGGCGAGCGCGATGAGCTCCTTGACGCTGGACGCCTGCACGCCTGGGTTGAGCGAGAGGATGTTCGTGGAGTCCACGACGTGCACGACCGGCGCGAGCCCTTTCTCCGGATCGAACGGCAGGTTCTTGTAGAGACTCGGGTTGATCGCCAGGGCGGCAATCGTGCCCATCAGAATGGTGTGGCCGTCCGGGTTGGCGCCGATCACGAGTTCGGTGGCGATGTTGCCGGCGGCGCCGGGGCGGTTGTCGACGATGACTTGCTGGCCCATCATCTCCGCCATTTTTGCGGCGATCGGGCGGGCCGTGCTGTCGGTACCGCCGCCAGGCGCGAAACCCACGATCATGCGGATCGGCTTGGTCGGGTAATTCTCCGCGGCGAACGCGCCGGTGATCGGCAGGGTGGCGCCAACGGCCAGCGCGATGTGTCTGAGATGGAAGTTCATGGAGTGCTCCTCAAGGACGTTTATAGTTTGAAAACCGGCGGGATTATACGCGCCTGTACGGTGTTTACGCCCCCGCAGGTTTCACGCCCGCGCCCGCGCTGCGGCCCCCAGTTTGGCCGCCATTCCGAACGCGGCGGTGATGGCCCCCGCGTCGGCCTTGCCCTTGCCAACGATGTCGAAGGCCGTGCCGTGCGCTGGGGTGGTGTACACGGTCTTGAGCCCCGAGGTGACCGTCACGCCTTTCTGGAATCCGAGCAGCTTGGTCGCGATCTGGCCCTGGTCGTGGTACATGATCACGACGGCGTCGAAGTGCCCGGCCCGGGCGCGCAGGAAGATGGTGTCGGAGGGCAACGGACCCTCGACATCCAAGCCCTGCGCGCGGACCTTGTCCACGGTCGGGCGGATGATGCGGATTTCCTCGTCGCCGAAGAGGCCGTTTTCGCCGCCGTGCGGGTTCAGCGCCGCCACCGCGAGGTGCGGCTTCGCCACGCCGGTTGCGCGCATCGTTTTGTTCGCCAGGTGGATCGCAGCCTCGATGCGCTGCGGCGTGACGAGATCCACCGCCTGGCGCAGGGCGACGTGCGAAGTCACTCGGAACGTGGCGAACTCTGGAATGACGTTCATCTCGCTGTAATAGCCCTGGTGCTGCGTCCAGTCGGCGAACATCTGGTGCTCGTCGTGGTACTTCCAGCCGCCGCGGTGCAGGCCGGCCTTGGACAGCGGGGCGAAACACACGGCGTCCAGCTTGCCCGCGAGTGCGAGGTCGGTCATGAACTTGAGCGTTTCGCCGGCGACGCGGCCGGCGTCAGCCGACAATTCCGCGCGCGGAAACTGCGCCGGATCGAGATTGCCGAGATCGATCAGGGGAAAGCCTTGCTGCGACCAGTCGATGGCTTCCATGCTGGCGACGATATGCACCGGCAACTCCACGCCGGCTTCGCGGCAGCCGAGCGCTAGGTGGCGGGCGTCGCCGATCAGCACCGTGCGTGCCATCGCGTTGACGTTTTCGGTGGCCAGCATGCGGGTGGCGATCTCGGCGCCGATGCCGGTGACGTCGCCGAGCATGAGGCCGACCACGGGCAGGGGTTGGGGAGGCATGTTCATTCCACCTTCGCGCCGGAGTCGCGCGCCACTTTGGTCCATTTCACGATTTCTTCTTTCAGGTAAGCCCGGAATTCCTCGGGCGTGGAGGGCAGGGGCTCGAGTCCCTGGGAGAGCAGTTTTTCGCGCACGTCGGGAAGCGCGAGCGCCGCAAGGTACTCGCGATTGAGGCGCGTGATGATGGCG
>CAZXNF010000407.1:0-467 GCA_964641785.1 uncultured Streptomycetaceae bacterium
GTCGGCGAGCAGCAGGTTGGTGAACACCGGCCCCAGCATGGTGGAGAACTCGCCGCTCTTCTGGTTGTAGATGCGCGTGCCGATCAGGTCGGCCGGCAGCAGGTCGGGCGTGAACTGGATGCGCTTGAACTGGCCGCGGATGGTTCTGGCGAGCGTGTTCACCGTCAGCGTCTTGGCCAGACCCGGCACGCCTTCGACCAGCAGGTGGCCCTGCGCGAGGATGGCGACGAGCACGCGCTCGAGAAAATGGTCCTGGCCGACCACCACGCGCTTGACTTCGTAGAGCACGCGTTCCATCAGTGCGGAGACTTCGTTCTTGCCGGTAGTGCTGTCCATGGAGATTCCTTTCAGAACGGGGGCATGCCGACGGCGCTGCCCGCGCTTTCGATGGTGGCGGCGAAGCCGATACCGATGAAGGTGCGCGCCTCGGTGGGGTTGAGGATCGCGGTGACGATGCCGATGACTTC
>CAZXNF010000407.1:477-3807 GCA_964641785.1 uncultured Streptomycetaceae bacterium
ATGTATTTCGCCGGCAGGGACAAGCTGATGCCCTCGAAGCCGCCGGACTGAGAGGCGATCATCGAGTTGATGCCGACGACGCTCCGCCACATGTTGAACAGCGGGCCGCCGGAGTTGCCCGGATTGGCGGCGGCGTCGAACTGGATCAAGCGCGTCAGGATGCGCTTGCCCTGCGGCGACTGGAATTCGCGGTTGAGCCCGGAAACTACGCCGGCCGAGACCGACGGTCCGATGCCAAAGGGAAAGCCCACGGCCACGACTTCATCGCCCGGCCGCAGGTTCGCGGTGGAGCCCAGCGTCGCCGCCGGCAGGTCGTCGGGGATGGTCTTCGCGCGGATTACGGCGAGGTCATTCTCCGGAAACACGCCGACGATGACCGCGTCGGATTCGAGGCCGTCGTGGAAGACGACCGAGATGCGCTTGGCGCCGGGCACCACATGCAGGTTGGTGAGGATGATGCCCTGGTCGACGATCACGACGCCGGAGCCCACGCTGCTCTCCTTCTCGCCGGCTTTTGGATCCTTGGGATCGTCGTTGAAGCCGCGCACGCGCACCACCGACTGCCGCACCGACTCGGCTGCCTTCGCTGCGCGCGAGGGCAGGGACTTGTTTTCCAGGCTGTGCAGCACCGCCGCGTCGATGTCGGCCTGTTTCAGTGCGAAGGGGGCGGGCTGCAGGGCGTCGCGGCCCAGCATCAGGGCCAGCGCGAACAGCGTGCCGGCGAAAAACAGCACGGCGCCGGACCGCCGCTGCAGGAACGCCCGCAGCCGTGCACCACGCGGGGGCGCCGGCGCCGGGGGTTCTGCGGGCGCGGCTGCGGGGGCTGGGCCCCCCGGCCGGCGGCTGCCGCTGTACAAAGAGGCTCGTTTCATGGGCTTGTTGACAGTCTCCGGCGGCACGGCGGTAACGGTAACACGGTCACCCGGCTCCGCGCCCGCGCGGTCCGCGTCGGCCGGGCGCCTCCGTCGCAAAGACCGCCGCTCTGGTGCTATAAAGCAAAACCGATGCCCGTCGCCTTCTGTAGCCTGCGTGTTCCGCGCACCTGCGGCGAAAGATAGACGACACTTCCCGGAGCGCCCATGCGATTTCTGTGGCCGGAAATGCTGTTCCTCCTGTTGTTCGTGCCGGCTCTGGTCGGCGCCTACCTCTATGCGCTGCGCCGCCGCAAGAACGTCGCGCTGCGCTACGCCAGTCTTGCGATCGTGAAGAGCGCCATCAGCCCCGGCCAGCGCTTCCGGCGGCACGTGCCGCCCGCGCTCTTCCTGCTCGCCATGACGGCAGCGATCGTCGGCATGGCCCGGCCGACGGCCGTGGTCATCCTGCCCGCCGAGTTCATCACGGTGGTGATGGCGATGGACGTGTCGCGCAGCATGCTCGCCGCCGACGTGGCGCCCAACCGGTTCACCGCGTCGCAGGACGCCGCGAAGTCCTTCATCGAGGAACTGCCGCGCGGTATTCGCCTCGGCATCGTGTCCTTCGCCGGCACCGCCGCCGCCGTGCAGACGCCGACCGAGCACAAGGAGGACCTGCGCGCGGCGATCGACCGCTTCCAGCTCCAGCGCGGCACCGCCACCGGCAGCGGCATCATTCTGTCGCTCGCCATGCTGTTCCCCGACGCCGGCATCGACCTCGAAGCCGCGATCTTCGGCAGCCCCTTCTCGCGCTACGGCGGCGGCGGTGCGGCGCCCATCGAGCGTGCGCGCGCCGCCGACAAGCCGAAGAAGGAATTCACGCCGGTGCCGCCGGGTTCGTACACCGCCGGCACCATCGTGCTGATGTCCGACGGCCGGCGCACGACGGGGCCCGACCCGCTGATGGCCGCCAAGATGGCCGCCGAGCGCGGCGTGCGCGTCTACACGGTGGGTTTCGGTTCGCGCGACGGCGCGGCCGTGTCCGGCGGCTACGAGGGCTATTCGTTCTATGCGATTCCCGACGAGGCAACGCTCAAGGCCGTCGCGGCCGCGACCGGCGGCGAATACTTCCACGCGGCGAGCGCGACCGAACTGCGCAAGATCTACGACAAGCTGTCCCTGCAGTTCGCGCTGGAGCGGAAAGAGACGGAAGTGAGCGCGCTGTTCAGCGCGGCGGCGGCGTTACTGGTGCTGGGGGCGGCGTTGTTGTCGATGCTGTGGTTTCACCGGCGCGGCTGAACCTCGGCTTGCCGCCGCGCGTACGGCGTTCTGAGGTAATCGTCCCATACCTGCAATGCCGGCTTCGGCTTTTTGCCGCTGGTCTGCATCCCCGTGTAGGCCCAGACCCGGGCCAGGTCATCGAGCGGCGGGGGCAGTTTGTCGGCGAGCTTTTCGAAGTCCGTCGTCGCGAAGGTGATGACGAACGCGTAGCGGTCCCGGTCCGCCGTTTTCAGCAGCAGTTCGGTGAACTGTTTCTGTCCAGCCTCGCTGCCCCTGAGGGTGAGCCGGTAGGCCTTCAGTTCGACGTCCCGTGAGGAATCGCCGGATTCGCTCACGGCGACCGGTTTGCCGAACCCGCGGGCGAAGTCGAAGAAGTTCCCGGGGACCGGCCGCGGCACGGCGAAGCTCGTGTGCGGGTACACGCTCATGGCGAACAGGTCGCTGTGTTTCATCAGGTCGGCGACTTCGCCCTCCTGGTCCGTGCCGCGCGCCTCGTTCGCAAATTTCCGGTAATGCATGACGTCCGTGGTGAAGAACACGGGCAATGCGGGGTGCTTCGCCTTGACCGCGGCGTAGGTCGCGGCATGCAGGGTCTTCAGTTGCCGCCATTTCACCGGATCGTGCGAAAGCAGGATGTTGTTCTCCATGCCGATCGCGAGGTAGTCCGGACGCATGGCGTCCACGGCGCGGAGGACGAAACCGAGATAGGCCCGCATGACTTCCGGACTGTCGAAGGCATAGGCATCCCAGGGCTTCGGCAGGGGCAGGTTGTCCTTCTCGCCCCAGTACGGCGCCATGCCCTTGCGATCCCGGTTGAGCGGCGATATCTGCAGGAAGAGCTTCCTGCCGGCGGGCGGGCGGTAGCCGAGGTTGCTCTGCACGTCTTTCGAGAATGGTTTGTCCGACAGGCTTTCCGGCCACGGGATGCCGCCGATGAAACAGACGGAGACGATGTCGCCATGTTCGTGCGCGAAATTCTGCGCGGTCGTGATGCCGTCCGGGGTGAGGTCGGCGGGCCAGCGAGTGAAGCCCAGATGGAAGGGGCGGGACGTCGGGGCGCCGGCGGCCCAGGTCGTCGCGATATTCGCGGCCACCAGCAGGACGATCGTGAGGAGGCGGATCATGGTCCCATTCAGGCCGTTGCGAACCCGGCCTGTCGCCACGCTTCGTACACCACCACCACCACCACCGCCACCGC
>CAZXNF010000408.1:0-3784 GCA_964641785.1 uncultured Streptomycetaceae bacterium
TTCACGAGCAACTGGGTATTGACCGGCAGGAGTTCCATGCCGTGCTCGACAGCCTTTGCGAAGACCTCTTGTCGAGCGAGCAACTGCAATGGGCGGACACGTGCCCGGTGGATAACCGCACGCTGGCCGAGTTGATGGGCGAGATCGAGGATACAGCGCTGCAGCGAAGGCTGCTGCGCCTGTGCATCGTAATCGCCGAGGCCAACGGGCAGGTTGCCGAGGGCGAATCGATCGTGTTGACCGCCGCCGTCGAGCACTGGGACTTGCACCACGAGATGCTTCGGTCGCCGGACCGGGACCTGCTGGCAAAGACAATGACCTAAACGTAGCGGGCGAGTCCATCGCGGCGAACTGCTGCAACCACGCGGCATCTATTGCGCCGTGGTTCTGGCGAATATCGACCAGCAAATCAACCGCGCCAAAGTGCCCAAACCCCACACTGGTGCACGGTGACTGAAAAGGCCTGGAACCCACATGAAACCAATCAAGCGAATCCTTGCAGAGACGGATTTCTCGCCTTTGGGCAATGCGGCTGTTGAGCGTGCAATCATGCTTGCCGCGCGCGATAAAGCCAAACCCCATGTTGAGCACGCCTTTCCGAAGCTGGGCATTCTGAATGCCATACTGGCCACGGAAGACAGCTTGCACGAACAACTGAGGGGTGGGCGTGCAGGAGTACCTTGAGGAGTTGGTCCGGCAGGCGGGAGCAGGTGCAGCGACGATCAATGCGAAGGTGCTGGAAGGATCTGCCACGGAAGTGATTTCGATGGCTGCAGGTGATTTTAGCCCCGATCTCATTGTAATCGGTGCGCATGCACAGGGCGCTGTCCAGCAGTTCTTCCTGGGGGGCACGGCATCGCGCATTCTGGTGCGTGCGAGTTGCCCGGTACTGGTCGTACGCAAGCCAACCCAGGCTGACTATGCGCGGGTACTGGCAGCCGTGGACCTGGAGCCCGACTCCACGCGAGTCATCGAAAACGCACTGGCGATGTTGCACCACGGCCGGATCACCATCGCTCACGCATATCAGCCGCCCTTCGACTCAAATCTGAACTACAGCGCCAATTCCGCGGAATACCTTGAACGCCTGGCCGAAACGGAGCCACGAAGGCACAAAGCCAGATGGCGGAGTTGATCGCGACGCATGAACTGACCGGAGCGAGCCTGCAGACCAGGGTCATCCGGGGCCGCCCAATCCGGTTCTCTTGGACCTTGCGGTAGAAATAAACGCAGATCTGTTCGTGGCGCTGCGCCACAAGGGTTCGCGAATTGAAGAAACGATCATGGGTAGCATTGCCCGACTGCTGGCCTACTACGCTCCCTGTGATGTCCTGCTGGCTTGAACAACTAGGCATGGCCTGCTGCCCGTCGCAGATCACGCGCAAGTCCATTGCGACATGGACGAGAAAAGGACGTTGATGAAAATCATTGTATGGACAGCGTTTGGTGTGCTGGCGGTGGTGTGGACATTGGGCGCGCTAATTGTTGTGGAACTGGTGCAATGGGGCGCTCAGTTCATCGCGTCGGGCGCGGCCACGGAACTGGGCCATTCTGCCGCACAATGGCCGGCTCCGGCATGGCTCGCGTTGTGGCTTGATCCGGCGGCGATCAAAGCCGTGCAGGAAGGCCTCCTGACAGGGTTCGAAGCATTCCGCAGCGCCTTGCCCTGGATCGGATCGGCCGTAGGCTGGTTGGTGCCGCTGGTGTGGCTATCATGGGGCATTGGCGTGGCGCTGTTGTTGTCAATGGCCGGTGGCGCGCACTGGCTGGCGTCCCGTGACACACGAGCCCTGCGCAACGGTTGAAACCCCCGCGAACGGCAAGAGAGATGGAAATCATGCAATCAGAACAGCAACGCGCCCTACTGGCCATCGGCCTGCACGCCGCATTTTCCGACGGCGTCAAAGATGAACGTGAACGCAGTGAGCTCCGTCGTATCGCCGAATCACTCGCTGAAGAAGCCTCTACGCCCGATCTTGCACGGATCTATCAGGACGTGCTGCTCAAGCGCGTAAGCCTCAAGGCTGCGACAGCGGAACTGACTGCGCCGGAGCAACGCCAACTTGCTTACGAAATGGCAGTGTGCGTTTGCGATGCCGACGGCCGCCAGAGCGAATCCGAGCGCAGCTTTCTGGAAGCACTTAAAAAGCTGCTGCGGCTCGATCCAGACCAGGCAGCAGCATTCGAAAGCGAGGCGGACGCCATCGTCGCTCTGTCGGAAGCCGCCGCGCCTGCCGCGGCGACGAGCAGCTTCTCGGTCGCCCCTGGCCCAGTGATGGCCGCAACGCCAAAAGTGCCTGGGGAGGAGATCGACAAGTCCATCCTCAACTACGCATTGGTCAACGGCGCGTTGGAACTGTTGCCACAGTCGTGGGCATCGATGGCCATCATTCCTTTGCAGATCAAGATGGTATACAGCATCGGCAAGGCGCACGGCGCCGAACTCGACCAACGTCACATCAAGGAATTCATCGCCGCCGCCGGGGTAGGCCTCACCTCCCAGTATCTTGAACAGTTCGGTCGCAAACTGTTGGGCGGGCTGCTCGGCAAGGCGGCAGGCAAAACCTTTGGCAAGCTCGGCCACGCCGCCACCGGCGTGGCGTTCTCATTCGCCACCACTTACGCGCTTGGACATCTTGCCAAACGCTACTACGCAGGAGGACGGGTGATGAACACCACGGTGCTGCGTGATTCTTTCCAGAGCCTCCTAGGCCCGGCCAAACAAATGCAGATGCAGTACATGCCGCAAATCCGGCAGCAAGCCGACAATCTAGATATGGGACGGGTGATGGCCATGGTGCGAGGCACCTGAACACCATGCACGTAACCTGTGCGCTGCGCGAGTTTGTCTCATTTGAATCCGCTGCTGGTGTTAAATCTAACTTGCTGTAACAGCGGCGCACGTTCTTGCCAACTCACCGATCGTTTATCTATACGCCACCTTCTCGTCCGTGGAGAACCGTGAGGACTCCGGCGTTGAGCCCGGCGATGAACGGTCTGGTTGCTGCCTGCGCCATTACCGACGGACATGATCGGAGTTGATTCTTATCCCGGCATGCCAGACTCGGTTTCAAGTGCTTTTTCCGTCTCGATCCTCGTCGCGCGAGATCATGATTCTTGATCCCTGTTCCGCGGGCATCGATTTAAAGCCAGAACGCCGATTGCCTCCAACTGTTCGATTGTCGGCACCTCCGTCAGCTCATGGAATTATTGAACAACGACGTCCCGCATGTTCAAGTGTAGCGCCAAACAACGGTCATGCGGGTAGGCGCGCCCGGTTTGAACGGCCAACCAGCATTGCATTTTCAATGTCTTGGTGAGAAACCTGCGGGCGGCTGATATATACGGCACTTCTGCCGGTTAACAGGAAGCGCTGTCCGTTGAGCAGGATCGGCGGGGCTATGGAAACGCGTTCACCATCTCTGTCCCGGCGAAAATCTGAACGAAAGAATTCCGCAAATAGCCGCTTCACTGGCGGCCATGTGCCCTCTACCTGCTAGTTGCTATGAGGCATAACGTGCAAGGTACCCGGCGCGCCAGAGGCTGGCGAAGCCGCGCCGAAGCGCGTCCGCGTTGACCGCCCTGTTAGGGCCCGGCGGTTTGTGAACGCGCACGTTCGGAAAGATAAACAGCTTTCAGTTCCGCCGGCCAAGCCGACTCGTGAAACAGGACATTGTAGCCAGCCACTTTGTGGATATACAGCCACCAGTCTTCGAGTTGGTCGACGTTGATCAGAAGTCCGTAGCCGCGCTTGCTGCCAAAGGAGAACTGGACTGCGGAGATC
>CAZXNF010000409.1:0-3780 GCA_964641785.1 uncultured Streptomycetaceae bacterium
GGGTATAAGAGGGCAGCGAAGAGGGCAGCGGGGCGGGGCGCGCCACATCCCCCTGCGACCTTGCGCGGAAGAATAGTAGGACGGCGCGGATGGGTCTGTGCGCTGACGCACACACGATCAGTACGGGCGATTAAACCGATGCGGCGCTAAGTACGCCAACGCACCGACCGCCACGGGTTCGCACCGTAAATTCCGCTCATGGACGCGTTGGAGGCCACCGCGAAGCGTCATCTCCGGGCAGTTTCGCATGGCATGGCGCCCCTCAAAGACGCCTGCCGTTCCGGGCAAGACCCCGAAGCGGAATCCAACCAAGGAAGCACCCACATGAAAACGATCACCGGTATTTCCATACTGCTTGCCGCCCTCGTCTTGACCACGACCGTGGGTTGCAGCTCGACCCGCACGCAGGAAAGCACGGGCGAATACCTGGACGACACCGCCATCACCTCCAAGGTGAAGGCGGCGATCTTCTATGACGCCAGCCTGAAGTCCGCTGAAATCAATGTCGAGACCTTCAAGGGCCGCGTGCAGTTGAGCGGCTTCGTGAGCTCCCCGGCGAGCGCCAGCCAGGCGGTGACCGTCGCCCGGGGCGTCAGCGGCGTCACCTCCGTCAGCAACGACATGCGCATCAAGTAAAGCAAAGACCGGCCGGGAGTTCGGCAAGGACCATTCGTCTCTACTGCGGTTCAACCCTCACGCTATTCACCAAAGGAATCACCATGCACACATTCAAGCTCAGCACGCTCACCGTCGCGATCACCCTCGCCTTCAGCACCGGCGCGATCGCGGCCACCCTGTCGAAAGCCGACTACAAGAGCCAGAAGGAAAGCATCACGGCCACCTACAAGGCCGACAAAGCCGCCTGTGGCTCGTTTGCCGCCAACGTGAAGGACGTCTGCCTGTCCGAAGCCTCCGGCAAGGAGAAAGTCGCCAAGGCTGACCTCGAGGCCGTCAACACGCCGACGCCAAAAACCCAATATCAGGCGCGCGTGGCCAAGGCGGACGCCGAACACGCGGTCGCCAAGGAAAAGTGCGATGACCAGGCCGGCAACGCCAAGGACGTCTGCGTGAAAGAAGCCAAAGCCGCGGCGACCACCGCCAAAGCCGACGCGAAAGCGCAGATGAAAACCACGGATGCGAACGTGACGGCCGGCGAAAAAACGGCGGATGCGCGCGCCAAGGCGAACAAGGAAACCACTGAAGCCCGCAAGGATGCCACCGCCGACAAGCGGGACGCCGAATACCTCGTAGCCAAGGAAAAGTGCGACGCGTTTGCCAGCGATGCCAAAACCCGCTGCATGACCGAAGCCAAGGCCCGTTACGGCAAGACGTAAGCCGCAAGTTCAGATCCACGGCCCGCCAAGGGCTGCACCGATCGCGCAGGCACCGGGTCTTGATGGATCCCGGACCTGCGCGTTTTTTATGCGCGTCGAGAACAAGGTCGCCCGTGCGCGCTGGATCGCAATGAAACCAGCGCGCCCAGCGCACTGCCGACGCGTGTGCGCCATCGAATGTATGGGTATAAGCTGAAATGCACACGCCGTTTCAAGGCGATCCTGGGCCAGCGCGTTCGAGGTGCATCGTGACACCATCAGCATCCGCGGCAACGGTTCCGCCGCCAACCGATAACAGCCTGCTGGCGGCCCTGCCGGCGGCGGACTATCAGCGCCTGTTGCCGCAACTGGAGTCTGTTGCGCTTCCCCTCGCTTGGTCCGTGTACGAGTCCGGCGACCGCATGACGCACGTGTTTTTTCCCACCGACGGCATCGTCTCCCTGCTCTACGTGATGGAGAACGGCGCGTCGGCCGAAATCGCCATCACGGGCAACGAGGGCCTGGTCGGCATTTCACTGTTCATGGGCGGTGAAAGCACCTCGAGCCGCGCGATCGTGCAAAGCGCCGGCCATGCCTGGCGGCTGCGGGCGACCTTCCTCAAGGGCGAATTCGAGCGCGGCGCGGAACTGCAGCACCTGCTGCTGCGCTACACGCAGGCGCTGCTCACGCAGATGGCGCAGACCGCCGTGTGCAACCGCCACCACTCGGTGGGACAGCAACTATGCCGCTGGCTGCTGCTGAGCCTCGACCGCCTGCCCTCGAACGAACTCCAGATGACGCAGGAACTGATCGCCAACATGTTGGGCGTGCGCCGCGAGGGCGTCACCCAGGCGGCCGGGGCCTTGCAGGAGGCCCGGCTGATCCACTACCGGCGCGGCCACATCACCGTACTGGACCGGCCCAAACTCGAACAGCGGGTGTGCGAGTGCTACGCGGTCGTCAAAAAGGAATCCGACCGGCTGCTGACCTGGAAAAGCGTGCACTGATCGAGAATGTCCAAACCGCATGACGATCGTTTGATTTCATCCGCAGGCTGCTGATGCCCCCTCCCCAGCCCTCCCCCGCGCTTGCGCGCAAGGGAAGGAGCCGGCTGGACCGGATCAATCATTGAAAGCCACGGCGGCCGCACACCACTCACGCCTGCCCGCCCGCCGAGTCGCTTAGTCACCAAAGCTGATGCCGCGCGCCCGCGCCGCCTGCATGAAGGGCGACAGCGGATTGATGTACCGATTCTTGCCGGCGCCGGTCTCGAGCGGGACCAGTTCCACGTTGTCGGCGCACCAGGCCAGCATGGTCCCGTAGCGGCCCGACGCCACGGCATCCGCCGCCATGACGCCGAAGCGGCTCGCCAGGATGCGGTCGAAGGCGACGGGCGCGCCGCCTCGCAGCAGGTGCCCCAGCACGATCGCCCTCGTCTCGCGCCCGGTCAGGGACTCGAGTTCCGCGGCGACGCGATGCGCCACGCCGCCCAGCCGCGCGCGCTCCGGCGAGTGTTCGACGATCCGCGATACCGTGACGTCCCCGCCCACCGGCCGCGCGCCCTCCGAGACCACCACGATCGAATAGCGCCGGCTACGGCGGTGAACGTCGTCCAGTTGCGCGGCGAGGCGCGCCGCCGCATAGGGAATTTCGGGAATGAGGATCGCGTCGGCGTCGCCGGCGAGGCCCGCGAACAGCGCGATCCAGCCGGCGTTGCGGCCCATCACTTCCACGACCAGGATGCGGTGGTGCGATTCCGCGGTGGTATGCAGCCGGTCGATCGCTTCCACCGCGGTGCCCACCGCCGTGAAGAAGCCGATCGTGAGCTCCGTGCCGTTGAGATCGTTGTCGATGGTCTTCGGGATGCCGATGATGCGCACGCCCTTGGCCGCCAGCGCCTGCGCGATGGCCAGTGTGCCGTCGCCGCCAATCACCACCAGCGCTGCGGCCCCGGCCCGCCGCAGGTTTTCGACGGCGGCGTCGGAGCGGTCTTCCAGCACGGTCGCGCCGTCCTTCACCACCGGGACCGCGAACGGCGTATCCACGTTGGAGGAGCCGAGGATGGTGCCGCCGCGGGCGAAGATGCCGGCCGTGCGATCGAGATCGAGCGGCACGAACCGGTTCTCGGTGAGGCCCTTGAAGCCGTCGCGGACGCCAATCACCTCGATGCCGTGCCGGAGCACGCAGGCCTGCACGAGGGCACGCAGCGCCGCGTTGAGGCCCGGGCAGTCGCCGCCGCCGGTGAGTACTGCGATTTTTCCCGTGTCTGGCATGTCCGCTCCCACCCAGTCTACCGCCTCAGCGGGCCGCGAGCGCTGCGTCCGCCACGGGCTGGCGTTCCACGGTGCCCGGGTTCATCGCTGACGAGGAAAACGAGAAATGGTTGCGCCCGTTCTGCTTTGCCTGATACATCGCCGTGTCCGCGGACTTGATCAGGGTTTCCGCATCGGTCCCGTCGAGCGGATAG
>CAZXNF010000410.1:0-3767 GCA_964641785.1 uncultured Streptomycetaceae bacterium
GTCGAAGTCAAGGTCGCGGCGGTGCCGGCGCCGCGCTGGAACGCGATCTGCACGGACTGCACGGGCACGATCGACTCGCTCGTCGAGCTGCTGCAAGGGCGGCTGTCGCAAAGCGTGATGGAACGCCTGTGCCGGCCGCAGACGGGGCTGTTCCCCGCGCCGAAGGAGATCGTTTTTACCTGCAGTTGTCCGGACTGGGCCGCGATGTGCAAGCATGTGGCGGCGGCGCTTTACGCGGTCGGCGCGCGCATGGACGAGCAGCCCGAGGTACTGTTCACACTGCGCAAAGTCGATGCGAACGCACTCGTCGCGCGCGCGGGTGCGGGGCTGGGGAGCGCGAAGCAGGGGCCCGCGGCAGGTAAAACGCTCGATGCCTCGAAACTCGGCGAGTTGTTCGGCATCGACATGGCCGCGGTCGAACCGGCCACGCCCGCCACACGCAAGACGATCGCACGCAAAAGTGCGGGCAAAGCGAAGGCGCGCAAGCCGGCCGCCAAAGTCAGCCGCACGCCGGTGGCAAAACGCAAAAGCCGGAGAAAGAAAGGCTGAGCGCGGGCCGGCGAGGCCGGCGCGGTGCCCGCCGCCAGACCGCCCCGGTGATGTCCTGCACCCGCTCGAAGTACGCGCGCTTCGCGTAAGTATTCACGGTCCAGTTGACGGGCGGTGACGGGAAGCCGTTGATGTAGTCGTGCTTGCCGTGGTCGTAGTTCCTTGATCCGTTTGCTGACCGTGACGAGCGCCAGATGCTCGCGCGCGGACGCCTGGACCGACTCAGTTCTTCGGCGACGGCCACAAAAAGCCGCAGACTGACGCGATCGATCATCACGCTCTCAGGTCACCTGGGCCCGCAAACAAATCAATGATTGGAATCTTGGACGCTCTTTACCCTAAACCCCTCAATGACTGCTGTTTCAGACTGCTGTATTTCCTTGTCCGTCATCCAGCCAAAGTGAGATTGACGTTTCGTTTTCGAAAGACCGCCTTTATTTTGATAGACAAGCTGGATGAAGAGATCAAGGGAATGGGGTGGCCAGTCCAAGGCGCCTTTTAGCGCGGATTGGACTGCATCGAACCCAAGTAAAAAAGCAATTTCTTCTTGCAGATCTCGCTCTACTGTTCGCTCAAGCGCCCGGTATAAAAAGGAGGCCTGATCTGTTGCATCAAAGTACCTAAAGTACAGTGCGTCGTTTCCGCTTGCAGGCGCTTCCGGTACGCCTGGGTCGTACGTCGTACGAACTTGCAGTGATCTAGAGAAGGACTCGAGGGTGTGGACGTATTCGTCCAGGTTGGCCAAGATCACCGCCGAAACTGGAAGCACAATTCCCTTTGGCGTAAATCCGCTTGAGGAGAGCACGTCATGGATCAGAAAACGATGCAGCCGGCCATTACCGTCCATGAACGGATGAATGAATACAAAACCGAACGCCAGCACAGCGGCCGCGACAACAGGATCAAGATCTTCCGGGTTTCCCCGAATGGATTCGGCGAATTCCACCAGTCCGGTCATGAGGTTCCGCACGTCTTCCGGGCGCGCAGGTACGAAATCCACCTTCCTGCGATATCCAAGATCTTTTCCTAGCCAATTTTGCCTGTTACGGTAAGTGAATTCATGAAAACGCGGGTCCAGCACTGCGTTTTGCAGTTGCACCAACCGGTCTTCCGAGAGCGGTATGCTGCTTTCAGCCTCCCGCAGTAGATCTGCAAAACGCTGAGCGCGATTGGGGCTGGGTTTTTCACGTTCCACCTCGAAGGAGGAATGCGTTTCTTTAAGATACAAAAATGCCGCAGCCCGACGCAGGAGATCGGGGTTGTATTTGGCCAGTGTGTCGATGGTGCGTTGCTTCAGGTTTTTGTGAACCATGTCCTGCAGAAACCGGGTTTTTCGCACCATTGGACAGAAACGGTTGTTCCCGGGAAGATTGTTGATGACTCTGAATTTACCTTCCCTCGGACCGTCCGCCAGTCCGAATTGCAGTGTCTCGTCGACTACGCGGACGTAGGCGGCTCTGGGAGCAACTACAGCCTTGATCTGTTCGCCGGTTAGCCATTCATACAAAAAACCGATGCGGCGGGCAAAACTTGATTCAGGCTTATCGGCAAGCTTGGCTTCTATTTCCGAACGTCCGGTTTTGGCAAACAGGAGGGTCAACACCTCCAGGTTCAGCCCTTCATAGCGCAGAGCGAATTGAAGAGTGGCGACCAGACCGGGCCGCGGCCGATATCTGGATTCAAACTGCATCAACTCAATATCGCCCTGCGTTGTTGTCTGACGGCCCCTGGCCGCTGAATCAATAACGGCAACCGTGGCGGGCCGGCGGGCCGGCAACTGGAATTTCTCAACGAGGTCGCAGTAACCAACTAACGCTTGAGGCATGTGGTCTTCCGAAAAAGGCCTGACGGCTCCGAAATAATACTTCTTTCCGAGATATTATCCGAAGATCTCCTGCCGGGCAATTTTCGTAACTAATAACTACTAACGGTCTATTTTCAGAGTGGCCGGGCTTATTTCGTAGTAAACCCCATTTAATTTTAACTACCTGATATTAAATATTATTATTACGTACGGAGCTGCCAGAAAGCTTTGCCGTTAACGCTCACTCCGGCCGGATTCCCGCCGCCAGGATCACCTAGCCCCACTTGGCAATCTCGGACTTGATGGCCGCCGCGAATTCCGCGGGCGTGCCGCCCACCGGTTCGAAACCCTGCCCGACGAGGCGCTTTTACTGGTCGTTTATCTTTTGCGCGACGACGCGGTTCACGACGTCGGTCGCCCCGCCGGCGGGCAGGGGACGATCATGCGGATGGGCTTGGAGGGGAAGGGTTCGGCGGCGAGGGCGGAACCTGTCAGCCGCGTGAGAATGGCGAGACCGGCGGAGAAAGTCGTACGTTGCACGGGGAAACTCCCTTTCAGGCTGAACCTTGGGTACTGGCAAAAGGTATGCCGCTTGCGTTGTTGCGCAGTCCACACTCAGTCCACCGTCACCCGGGCATCCTTGACGACCTTCGCCCACTTCACGAGTTCGCTTTTGATGAACTTGCTCAACTCCTCCGGCGGGCCACCGGCGGGATCGATGCCGTTCTGCACCAGCAGGTTGCGGTAGTCGGGCTGGTTCAGCACGCGATTGAGTTCGCCGTTCAGCTTGTTGATGATTTCGCGCGGCGTACCGGCCGGGGCGAGCACGCCGTACCACACGCCTGAATCGTAGCCCGGCACGCCGGCCTCGGCGACGGTCGGCAGATCGGGCAGCCCGACCGTGCGCTTGGCCGTGCTGACTGCCAGCGCGCGGATGCGACCGCTCTGGATGTGCTGCGTGGAAGCGACGGGCGTCGCAAACAGGATCTGCACCTGGCCCGCCAGCAGGTCCACCAGCGCGGGCCCGCCGCCCTTGTACGGAATATGCACGAGCTTGATCCCGGCCATCAGGTTGAGCAGTTCGGTGCACAGATGCGCGCCGCTGCCGTTGCCCGAGGACGCGTAGGTGATCTGGCCCGGCCGCGCCTTCGCCAGCGCGATCAGTTCCTTCACGTTACGCGCGGGCAGCGACGGATGCACGGTCAGCAGGTAGGCGCCGTTGCCGAGGAAGATGACCGGCTCGTAGTCCTTGACCGGGTCGTACGGCAGCTTCCTGAACAGCGCCGGATTGACCGCCAGTTGCGCGGTCAGCGCCAGCACCAGCGTGTAGCCGTCGGGGGCCGCCCGCGCGACCTGCTCCATGCCGACCTTGCCGCCCGCGCCGCCCCGGTCGTCGACGATCACCTGCTGACCG
>CAZXNF010000411.1:0-3744 GCA_964641785.1 uncultured Streptomycetaceae bacterium
CGACCGCGCGCGCGGTCGAAGAGGCCGTCCTTGCTCGACAACATGATCACCGGCGTATCGCCGAATCGCGGGTTGCGCTTGATGAGCGTGCAGGTCTGGTAGCCGTCCAGGCGCGGCATCATGATGTCGACGAAGATCACGTCCGGACGGTGGTCCGCGATCTTGGCGAGCGCGGCAAAACCATCCTCGGCAAGCAGCACTTCGCAGCCCGCCTGCTGCAGGAAGATCTCCGCGCTGCGGCGGATCGTGCTGCTGTCGTCCACGACCAGCACCTTGAGGCCCTGCAGGCTGCTGGCGGTCACGCGCGCTCCCCCTCGCGCCAGCCACTCTGGGTGCACGGTCCGTTGCTGCGGTTGTTGTGGTTTTGTGGGTGATTCCGGTTCATGACTGCCGATGATGCCGCGCAAGAAATGGTTGTGTCGTTTCAAATCAGCGTAGTCATTCCATATTGCAATTGCAATCAACATCCGTCGAGAATCAAGGAGTTCCGCAGGGGAAGATTTGCCCACCGAGGATTGGTGCGGCGCAAAATCTAACAAAGCGATAGATTTTTTTTGCGGGCGCGGGGCGCGCGCGCGCGAACCTCACAAATCGAGAGATTTCAGGCCGGGGAACCCACAAAGCCGCAAGGGATGTGGGGTCGTGCAGGAAAGCGACACTTTCCGACGAGCGGCGGCCAGCGCCGCTGCGTACTCAGCGCGGCGCGGGTGTCGCGACGCGTCGTCCCGGCATCGGATACGGATAGAGCGTGCTCAGCGCGACACTTTCGTTCGCGGTCTTCACGATGCGCACGTGCTCGCGGGTCAGCGCGCGGGCGTGCCGCACGCCGCAAGAATGCGCGATCATGTCGATCTCCTTGTTCATGTTGCGACAGTAGCTCGCCACGCGCTGATACTTTTCCTCCACCACCAGGCCGCGCTGCAGACGCTTCTGGTGAGTCGTCACCCCCGTCGGGCAGGTATTGGTATGGCAGCGCAGCGCCTGGATGCAGCCCAGCGCAAACATGAAGCCGCGCGCGGTGTTCACAAAATCGGCGCCCACGCACAAGGCCCACGCCGCGCGCGCCGAGGTCACGAGCTTGCCGGAAGCGACCACGCGAATGCGGCTTTTCAAGTCCGACTGCAGCAGTGCGTCCACCACCCGCGGCAGGCCCTCCGCGATCGGCAGGCTCATGTGATCCATGAGCGTCTGCGGCGCCGCGCCACTCCCGCCCTCGCCGCCGTCGATCACCAGGAAGTCCGGCGCGTACTGCTTGCCGCGCTTCAGGATCGCCTCGCACAGGTCGTGCATGAACACCCAGCCACCGATCGCCGTCTTCACCCCGACCGGCCGTCCGGTCAGTTCGCGGATGTAGGCGATGCGGTCGAGCAGTTCGTTCACGTCGTTGATGTCGTGGTGCCGGTTGGGACTGATCGAATCCTCACCCACGGGGATGCCGCGGATGCGTGCGATTTCCTCGCTCACCTTCATGCCCGGCAGCACGCCGCCCTTGCCCGGCTTCGCACCCTGCGACAGCTTGATCTCGAAGGCCTTGACCGAGTGCGCCAGCTCCTTCGCCCGCTCCGGGGAAAACTCGCCGTTAAGGTCGCGGATGCCGTACTTGGCGGTGCCGATCTGCATGATGATGTCGCAGTCGCCCTCGAGGTGAAACGGCGACAGGCCGCCCTCCCCCGTATCCATCCAGCAGCCGGCTTCGGCCGCCCCGCGCGACAGCGCGCGCACGGCCGGCGCCGAGATGGCCCCGTAGCTCATGCCCGACACGTTCACCACGGAACGCGCCTCGAAGGGGTAACGGCAGTAGCCCTCCCCTATCCTGATGGATGGGGTGGCCTGGCGCTCCTCCTCGAGCACGGGAAAGGGATGATTGACGAACAGGATCGAGCCCGGCTCGCGCAGGTCGTTGGTGGAGCCGAAGCCGATGATGCCGCCCTCGTTCTTGGCCTCGCGATAGACCCAGCTGCGGGTGGCGCGATTGAAGGGCATCTCGTCGCGGTCGCCCGCGAAGAAGTACTGCCGGAAGTACTCCCCAAGCTCCTCGAAGAAGTAGCGGAAATGTCCGATGACCGGGAAATTGCGCAGGACGGTGTGCTTCTTCTGCGTAATGTCGCGGACGAACCAGAAAACCAGCAGCGCCAGCAGCGTGATGCCGATGATCGTGCCCACCCCGTGCGCCATCGCGCCCACCATGCCGTCCATGTCCACGCTCCCTCGGCTAGAATCCGGGCCTCACTCTAGTGCAAATTGATGAATATCACAGCCGAAATCGCCCGCAATGTGGATGCGGCGCTCGCCGAGGACGTGGGCGGCGGCGACTGGACCGCGCGGCTCGTGCCCGAAGCCACGCAGGCGCGCGCCACCATCATCGCCCGTGAGGCCTGCACACTCGCAGGCAGGCCGTGGTTTGAGGCCGTGTTCCGGCGCCTAGACGCGGGCGTCGCCATTACATGGCATTTTGATGACGGTGCTTCGGTGCCGCAGGGCGCCGTTATCGCCACGCTCGAAGGACCGGCCCGAGCGCTCCTCACGGGTGAGCGCGCGGCGCTCAACTTCCTGCAGACGCTCTCGGCAGTCGCCACCGCCACCCGGCGTTATGTCGAAGCCGCGCGCGGCACCCGTGCGAAGATCGTCGATACACGCAAGACCCTTCCAGGCCTGCGCGTGGCCCAGAAATACGCGGTGCGCATGGGGGGCGGCACTAACCACCGCATGGGCCTGCACGATGCGATGCTCATCAAGGAAAACCACATTGCCGCGGCCGGCGGCGTGCGCCAGGTGCTGGCCGCGGCACGCGCCGTAGCGCCCGCCGGGATCTGGACTCAGATCGAGGTGGAAACGCTGGCCCAACTGGAAGAGGCGCTGGCCGAGGGCGCGACGATGGTACTGCTCGACAACATGGACCTGGAGACCATGCGACGTGCAGTAGCGATCACCGCAGGCCGCGCTGAACTGGAAGCCTCAGGAGGGGTGACCTTCGATACGGTCCGTGCGATCGCCGAAACGGGCGTCGACCGGATCTCGATCGGCGCCCTGACGAAAGACGTTCAGGCGGTGGATCTGTCGATGCGGATGAAGGACTGAACGAACGGCCCCAGCCTGCGGTCAGGGCCGGTAGTAGAAGTAACCGCCATCCCCGCCCAGCGGCACCGCGCCGCCCACCTGTCCGCTCGGAATGTCGTAGGTCGCAAACCCGCCGCCGGGCATCGGCCGGACCACGCCATACGAACTGCCGCCGAGCGGACCGGCCGGCTGCGGCGCCTGCCGCGGCGGCGGCAACGTCTGCGGCACAGCATTGCCACGGCTGTTCGCATCCCCGTAGACCGTGATCGAGGGCGGTATCGGGTTGCCCTGCATCAGCGGGCTAGACGGCGCAGCGGCGCCGCCGCCGGACGGCAGTGGAGCAACCGGCCCCGGCCCGACAGTGCTGGGCCACGCAAGCGGTGCATTGCCGACGCTGCCCATGCAGTCGTAACCACCGGCGGGTTTAGGAACGCAGGTGACCTGCGCCAGGGCGGGCGCCGCGAATGCGTTGCTGGTAATGAGCAGCACAACGGCCGTAGCCGGATTGATCCGCATGATTCCTTCGCCAATGACGTTTACCGGATAGCCTAAACCCGCTGCCGGCAAAGTCAACGGCTTTGCCCCCATCCCAGCCTTCTCCCGCAAGCAGGGGAAGGAGCGCTCAGCGGGGTCTTATTACTCAGTCAACGAAACATGACCTAAATGAATGGGATCAAGCGGCATAGC
>CAZXNF010000412.1:0-3739 GCA_964641785.1 uncultured Streptomycetaceae bacterium
CGATCTCGGTGCGGGCGACGGCCGCATACCGATCACCGCCGCGCAGCGCTTCGGCGCGCGCGCGGCGGGGGTGGAACTCGACCGCAACCTCACCGCCGCCGCGCGCGCGGCAGCGAAGAGCCAGGGCGTGGCCGGGCGCGTGCAGTTCGTGCAGGGCGACCTTTTTCAGTACGACTTCTCGCAGGCCACCGTCCTCACGCTGTACCTGCTGCCGGAGATGAACCTCCGGCTGCGCCCGCGCATCCTGACGACGTTGAAGCCTGGCGCCCGCGTGGTTGCCCACGACTTCGCGCTCGGCGAATGGACGCCCGACCGCACCGTCGTGGTCGACGTGCCGGGCAAGGCCTACGGCCCGCCGCGCAGCACGCTCTACCTGTGGACTGTGCCCGCGCAGGTGGCGGGCGTATGGCGCTGGCAGGTGCCGGTGGACTGCGCCTGCTTTCAGCCGGAAGCCGTGCTGACACTCACGCAGACCTTCCAGCGCATCGAGGCCACCGCCACCGTGCATGGCCTGCCGGTGGAGGTCGCCGACGCGCAACTGGCGGGCAACACCCTGCGGTTCACGCTGGTGCGCGACAACGGCGGGGCAGATAGCCGCGCCACCTACGCGGGCCGCGTGCGCGGCGGGCGCCTCAGCGGCACGTTGCGGAACGACGGATCGGCCGCCCGTCCTCTGAAATGGGAAGCGCGGCGGACGGTGAAGGCAGCGGTGCCGTCCTTCACCGCGGTGGAAACCCGGCCCGCGCAGGGCATGGACACGCGCTGAACGACGCATTCCGCACCCGGGCAGGCAAATGGCCGGCTTCCCGCGAAGGAAGCCGGCCGTTTGTTTTGTAGAACTGGCGTCCGGCGGGGCCGGACGCCAGCCGCCCCGGGGCGGAGGAGGAGGAACCCCGGGGCTGGAGCCTGCGGCTTAATGCTTGAGGCTGGGCTGGAGCGCGAAGCGCGCCTTGAGCTGTTCCAGGCCGGTCTTCGCGGCGATCACCAGATCCGCCACCCGGTCCGCCAGCTCAAGCGCCCCCAGGGCTTCGGTCTGCTCGCGCTGAGACAGGCGCGACGTCTGGATTTTTTCCAGCACGGCGTTGTATGAATTTTTCTTTACAATCGTGGTCATGGCTGCACTCCTGCTGAGGTTGTATTTCCCCGTCTGGCTGATCCGGCGGCCCCGCCGAATCCATATGCCGTAACGAGTTAACTGATACTGTGAACGCATATTACTCGAATTGTTGCGTCGCAACACATGAGTTATAATGCCAGAACGATTTAGTATTCGTTAACTGAATATCCGCTGGGGACTGAAGCATGGCCTTCCGACTGCCTCCGCTCAATGCGCTGCGCGCGTTCGAAGCGGCGGCGCGCCTGAAATCCGTGAAAAAGGCCGCAGCCGAGCTGAACGTCACGCCCGCCGCGGTCAGCCACCAGATCAAGCAGCTTGAAGAGCACCTCGGCGTTGAACTGTTCCGGCGCACCGCGCGCAGCATCGAGCTCACCGACGCCGCGCGCACTGCCCTGCCCAAGTTCAGCGCCGGCTTCGACCACCTGGTGCAGGGCGTGGCGGCCCTGCGCGCGCGCGACGATTCCCCCGCGCTCTCCGTCAGCGTCGCGCCCTCGTTCGCGTCCTGTTGGTTGATGCCCCGTCTGCACCGCTTCTTCAAACAGCATCCCGGAGTGGACGTGCGGCTGACCGCGCGCACGCGGGTTGCCGCGGGCCCCGACGCGATCGCGACCGAGGACGAAGTCGTCGCCGCCTGGCTGACCGACTCCGACGTCGCCATCCTTTACGGCCACGGCCAGCATCCGGGCCACCTGGTGGAGCAACTCCTGGCGCTCGATATCACGCCGCTGGCCTCGCCCGCGCTGGTGCGCGGCCAGCGTCCGCTGGCGGTGCCGGCAGATCTGGCGCGCCATACGCTGCTCCACGACGATACCGGCCAACACTACGACAATCGGCCGTTCTGGTCGCGCTGGCTGCAGGCCGCGGGCGCGCCGGCCGCCAGCACCGAGCGCGGTCCGCATTTCAGCCACGCGGTGCTCGCACTGGAAGCTGCACGAGAAGGTTTGGGCGTGGTCGCCACCATGCCGGTACTGGCTGCGGAGGATCTCGCCGCCGGCCGGCTGGTCATGCCCTTTGCGCTGCGCGAGCCGTTGGAGTCGAGCTACTACCTGGTGTGCGCCGAGACCGCAGGCGAGCGCCCGGCCGTCAAGGCCTTCCGCGGCTGGCTGCGGGCCGAGGTCGCGGCCATGCCGCTGTTGCCGCCGGTGGTGACGGTGGAGTCCTTGCCAACGGCGGTTTCCGCCCCCACGTAAAACCCTTATGAAATACAAGGACTATTACGCCACGTTGGGAGTGAAACGGGACGCGGCGCCCGAGGACATCAAGCGCGCCTACCGCAAACTCGCTCGCAAATACCATCCGGACGTGTCCAAGGAGAAGGGCGCCGAGGAGAAATTCAAGGAAGTCGGCGAAGCCTACGAAGTCCTGCAGGACAAGGAAAAACGCGCCGCCTACGATCAGCTCGGGCATTACACGCCCGGCCAGGACTTCCGGCCGCCGCCGGACTGGGCGCGCCAGCACGGCAACTCGCGCGGCGGTTTTTCGAACGGGCCGGAGACGGACTTCAGCGACCTGTTCGAAGGCCTGTTCGGCGGCAACCGCCCTGGCGGCGCGCGCGGCGCCCGCGGGCGCGGCTTCAGCATGCCCGGTTCCGACTACGAGGCGGCGGTCACCATCACGCTGGAGCAGGCGGAGGCCGGCGCCGAAGTGTCCTTCGACCTGCCGCGCGGGAACGCGACCGTGCCGCTCAAGGTACGCATCCCAAAGGGCATCACCGACGGCGAGAAGATGCGCGTGCCCGGCAAGGGCGGCGAGGGTGCAGGCGGCGGGCCGGCCGGTTCGCTCTTCCTTGCCATCCGCTTCGCGCCGCACCGCTGGTTCCAGCCGCGCGGGCACGACCTGTACCTCGACCTGCCGGTTGCCCCCTGGGAAGCGGCGCTGGGCGGCGCGGCGGAGGTACCGACGCTCGGAGGCCGCGTGCGCGTGAAGATCCCGGCCGGCGCCGCGCCCGGGCAGCAACTGCGGCTCGCCGGCAAGGGGCTGCCCAAACGCGACGGCACGCGGGGCGACCAGTACTGCACGCTGCAGATCGTGGTGCCGCCGGCGCTGTCGCCGCGCGAGATCGAACTCTACGAAGATCTGCAGAAGACCTCTGACTTCAACCCGCGCAGCCGTTTCAGCGAATAGTCCCTCCCCGACCCCACCCGGCACCACAAGGAATCCAGCATGTCCGCGACCGCCGCCAAAGAAACCCTCGGCTTCCAGACCGAGGTGAAGGAACTGCTGCACCTCATGGTGCACTCGCTCTACAGCAACAAGGAGATCTTCCTCCGCGAACTGGTCTCCAACGCTTCCGACGCCTGCGACAAGCTGCGCTTCGAGGCGCTGTCGAACCCGGCGCTGCTGGAGAGCGACAGCGAGCTTCGCATCCACGTCGAGTACGACCGCGAGGCGCGCACCCTCACCCTCACCGACAACGGCATCGGCATGTCGCGGCAGGAGGTGATCGACAACATCGGCACCATCGCACGCTCCGGTACCCGCGAGTTCTTTTCCAAGCTCTCCGGCGACCAGGCGAAGGACGCCAACCTCATCGGCCAGTTCGGCGTGGGCTTCTACTCGGTCTTCATCGTTGCCGACCGCGTCACGCTGACCACGCGCCGCGCGGGTGCGCCGGCCGCCGAG
>CAZXNF010000413.1:0-3728 GCA_964641785.1 uncultured Streptomycetaceae bacterium
TAGGCCAAGAGGCCCGGCCCGGCGAGGCCCTTCTCGATCGGCTGCTTCGGCTTCGGGGCGGTTACGATCTGCGGGCTCTCCGCCTCGCGCTCGCAGCGCGGACAGGCATACTTGTGGCGGATGTGTTCCAAGATTTTGAACGACGCCGGGATGCGCTCCAACTGCTCGCTCACCTCGCGGCCGATCCGGCAACGCGCTTCGCCGCAGCAGGGACAGAGCTTTTGCTCATCGGTCAGGTCGTGCTCGATCGGGATCCGCGGCAGATGATCGGGCAACAGGCCGCGGCCGTGGTTGTGTCGCGTCTTCTTCTTGGGCGCGACACCTTCTTCGTAAGCGTTCCGCGAACCCCATCCCCGTGAATTTCACGGGCAGGGGACGACGCGGGGGAGAACGCGGGCCGGTCAGCTCGGCGGAGAAACGAGAGCCGACGCTTGCCGACGCGACCATGCGTCAGGCAAGAGCTCGCCAAGCTCGGCCGCCGGTGTCGTCGGCAGGTCGGCCAGGAGGCTCGTCAGATAAGCCTGCGGATCGATGCCGGCGCGCTCGGCTGAGGCGATGAGGGAGTAGAGACGGGCGGCCGTCCCGCCGGCGTAGTCGTTGCCCGCGAACAGCCAATTCTTGCGACCGATGGCCACGCGACGCAAAGCCCGTTCGGCCCCGTTGTTGTCGATATTCAAGTAGCCCTGCGTCGTGTAAACGCACAGCGCGTCCCACTGATTCAGCGCGTAGCCCATCGCCAAGCCAACCGCGCTCCGCGGCAGCACCACCTGGCTCTCGGCGTCGAGCCACGTTTTGATTTCAGCGAGCAGCGGCACGCTCCGCTCGCGGCGCAGCGACAGCCGCGCGGCATCGTCCAGCTCGCGCGCGTCGTCTTCGATGGCGTAGAGCGCGCGCACGCGCGTCAGCATCCACTCACGCCGCACGTCGGTCGCCGGCAAGTCGAAGAACTTCCGCCGCGCATGGGCCCAGCAGGCGACTTCGATCACCTGTCCCCCCGAGTAAATGCCGTCGTACCCGCCGTAAGCATCCGCCTGTAAATATCCTCGATACTCGCGCAGCCAATTGGCAGGTCCATCGCGCTTGCGATCGGGCCGGTAGTCGTAGACGACATACGGATGATGGCGGTCACCGAGGTAGCACCACAATCGGCCGGTGCGACACTTCCCTTCGCCCGGCGCTTGCACGGGCACGGTCGTGTCATCCGAATGAATGGCGAGCGACTGCAGAATCCGCCAGGCCATCAGCTCGACGACCGGCCGGACCAATTCTCCCACCGCCGCGAACCAGCCGCACATCGTGCTCCGCGCGATCTCGATCCCCTCCCGCGAGAAGATATTCTCCAGGCGATACAGGGGCAGATGGTCGCCGAATTTGCTGGTGATCAGGTAGGCCAAGAGGCCCGGCCCGGCGAGGCCCTTCTCGATCGGCTGCTTCGGCTTCGACGGGCCGAAAGGGTTCCGCCGAATCGGAAAGAAAGTCGAAAATAGTTTTCGCCGATTCAACCCACTCTTCGAGTGACAACCTCCAGTCCTTCGAGGAGCCGCAGGAGTTGCGTGCTGTCGATGGCGAGGGCCGGCTCCTTCACGCTGGGGAAGCGGAAAGTTGATCGCTCCAGCCGCTTGTAATAGAGCACGAGGCCCGTGCGGTCCCACCACAAGATCTTCAGCCGCACGCTCGACTTGTTGCGGAACACGAACAGGTGGCCGGAGAGCGGGTCTTGGCCGAGGAACGCGCGGACGATCTCGGCCAGCCCGTCGAAGCTCTTGCGCATGTCGACCGGCGCCGTGGCGATCCACACCTGCACGCCGCTGTCACCCCGCGGGCCGATCATGGCGACACCTCCTGCTCGATCGCCCGCACGATCGCGGCCAGCCGCTCGACGCTGAGCGACTCGGGCAGGCGGAGCGTGCGTCCGCCGCGGAGTTCGAGAGCGAAGGCGCTGCTCGCTGCCTTCGCGGCGCTCGGAGTCACGCTGGTCGTCGGCAGCCTGATCGGCAGAAAGGCCGGGCGATCCGCGCCCGCCGCTTCGGCATCGCGCTGGGCGAGGGTCCGTCGCCAACCGTAGAACGACGGCTCGCGGAGCCCGTCTCGCTGACAGAACTCGCGGACCGATAGTCCGCTAGCCGCCTGACTGGCGATGATTTCTCGCCACTTGGCTTCCCGCTCCGCGACCCGCGCCGCTCCTTTTTTCGCCATCGATCGGCCTCCGCCATTGCCCGGTGAAATGCTGGCGGCATCATGGCCCGGCGGGCGGGAAGAAAAAAGATGCGGTTGGCGGAACGCTTACGAGCGAACTGCACATCGAAGAGAAGTGGTACCGCCGCACGGCCCTCGAAGAACTGCTCGGCGTCGCGCCCGAGAAAGTGCATACCGATCGGCTGTACGCCGGCCTCGATCAACTGCTACCGCACAAGGAGACGCTGGAAAAGCACCTGCGGCAGCGGTTCGGCCAACTGTTTGAACTGAAGTGCGACCTGCTGCTATACGACATCACGAGCACGTACTTCGAAGGGGACATGGAAGGTTGCCCCCTCGCCCAGCGTGGTTACTCGCGCGATTCGCGCGGCGATCGGCCCCAGGTTTGCATTGGTCTGGTGGTGACGGAGGAGGGTTTTCCGCTGGGCTACGAAGTGTACGCGGGGAACACGCACGATTCGACGACGGTGCAGACGATCATCCCCGCGCTCGAGAAGAAGTATGGCACACTGAATCGCGTCTGGGTGATGGACCGCGGCATGGTCAGCGAAGCGAACTTGAAATTCCTCCGCGACCGGGGCGGGCAGTACATCGTGGGGACGCCGAAGCAGATGCTGCGGCAGTTCGAGCAGCATCTCACGGAGCAGAACTGGACGCAGGCGCAGGCCGGAGTCGAGGTGAAGCTCGTTCCTGCGCCCGAAGGGGAGGAGACCTTCATTCTCGCGCGCAGCACCGATCGTCGCGCGAAGGAACTGGCCATGCACGAGAAATTCACGCTGCGTGTGGAAGCGGGCTTGAAGAAGATGCAAGCCGCGGCCGAGGCCGGGCGCTTGAAAGACGAGACGCTTGCCGGCGAGCGACTGGGCCGGCTCAAGCAGCGGAACTGGCGGGCTTCGCACGCCTTCGACGTGACGATCAAGAAACTCCCGTCACCGCGCGGCAAACAGCAACTCGAAATCACCTGGCAACGGAACGCGAAGTTCGGCGACTGGGCCGAGTTGGCCGACGGTTGTTACTTGCTGCGGAGCAATCTCACGGGCGTCGACGCTGCCACCTTGTGGCGGCGGTACATTCAACTGACCGAAGCCGAGTGGGCCTTTCGCATCACCAAAGACGAGTTGGAGCTTCGCCCGATCTGGCATCAGAAAGAGGACCGTGTGCGGGCCCACATTCTCGTCTGCTTCCTCGCATATGCGCTGTGGAAGACGCTCGCCGGCTGGATGAACGGCGCTGGCCTCGGCGACGCGCCGCGGACACTGCTACACGAGATTGCCAAGATCAAAAGTGGCGACATCGTGCTGCCGGCGCGGATCAAAGACGGTGCCGAGAAACTCATCCGCCTCCGCCACGTCACCGAACCCGACCCAGCGCAAGCGATCCTGCTCCACCGGCTCGGCCTCACCCTCCCGCGCCGCCTCCGCCGCCTCGACACCCTGACCACGCCCATGTAACCAAACACCGAATGTAGTGAAGACTCACCCCCAAAACCGCACGTAAGTCCTTATCCAATCACAACTGCAGCGTAACTTGGG
>CAZXNF010000414.1:0-1050 GCA_964641785.1 uncultured Streptomycetaceae bacterium
CCGGGGTGTCGACCGGTGCCGCGACCGTGACGCTGACCGCAGGCACCGACATCGCCGGCAGTGCGGGCGCGGGCAACGACGTGGTCGCGCAGAACCTGGTCGCCACTGCGACCGCCGGCGGCATCGGCACTGGCAACGCGCTGCAGACCAGCCTGACCGGGACGATGAACCTCACCACCGGCGGCGCTGCCGCGGCCGGCAACATCACGGTCGTCGAAGCCAACGCGTTCAACACCGCGAACGTCACGCTGACAACCGCCGCCTCCGCGCAGGCGGTGTCGCTGACCTCGACGGTGGGCCCGCTGACACTCGGCGGCAACATCGGCAACGCCACCGACAGCCTTGCGCTGATCGCCACCAACGGCAACATCGTCGGCGGCGCGGGCACGGCGACGGCGGACAACCTGACTCTCACCGCGACCGCTGGCGGCATCGGCACCGGCACCGCGGTCAACACCAACACGACCGGCACCCTCGCGCTGACGAGTGGCGGCGCGGGTGCTGCGGGTGACATCACGGTCATTGAGGCCAACGGCTTCAACACCGGCCGCATCGTGCTGACGACGGCCGGTTCCGCGCAGAGCGTGGCGCTGACCTCCACGGCGGGCGCGATCGTGGTGGACGCCAACCTGGGCAACGCGACCGACGACCTGCGGCTCACGTCGGGCACGGCGATCACCGGCGGCGCCGGGGTCCTCACCGGCAACAACGTCGTGCTCGACAGCGCGACCGGTGTGGGAACGGCGCTGCTGCGCGTGAACACGGCGGCGACGACGCTGGCCGCGCGCGCCACCGCAAGCGGCGGTGTCTTCGTGAGCGAGGCGGACGCCGTCACCCTGAACACGATTGCCGGCGTCGCGAACGGCGCCGCCGGGGCCGGCACCTACGCCGTGCTCGCCGGCGGCACGCTGACGGTGTCGGGCCCGGTCAACACGGCGGGTACCGGCAACACGATCCTGATCACGACCGCCGGCGGCGATATCGCGCTCGGCGCGAACCTGGGCAATACCACCGGCAACGTCACGCTGACCTCCGCCGGCAACATCACGC
>CAZXNF010000414.1:1060-3725 GCA_964641785.1 uncultured Streptomycetaceae bacterium
TCGCGAGCGTGCCCGCGCCGGCGTGCTGTCGGCGGCCACGCCGAGCCGCAGCGCCGTCTCGACGGTGAGCCTGGGCCAGGCCAATGCGGTGGGCAACCTCGGCGCTTTCATCAGCAACGGCGGCTTCAGCCTCAACGACGCGGGCGGCGGGCTTAACGTCACCGGCGCGGTCAACAATGCCGGCGCGGGCACGCTCGCGATCACCACCACCGGCGGCGCGCTGGCGGTGACGACCGGCACGGTGACGGGCGCGAACGACGTGGCGCTGACCGCCAACGGCGGCAACGCGATCAGCCTCGGCAACAACGTCACCGCGGCCAACCAGCTCACGCTGACGGCGGGCGGTGCGATCACGCAGGGTGCGGGCATCGTGTCCGCCGGCACGCTCACGGGCAGCGCGGGTACTACCACCACGCTGAACCAGGCCAACACCATCACCAACCTCGGCGCGTTCACGACCAACGGCGCACTGTCGCTGAACGACGCGGCGGGCGGCCTGAACGTGACGGGCGCGGTCAACACCACCGGTGGCGCACTCACGCTGACGACCGCGGGCGGCGCGCTGGCGATCGGCGCCAACGTCAATGCCGGCAGCGCCAACCTGACCGGCGCGGGCATCACGCAAGGCGCGGGCGCCATCACCGTGCCGGGCAGCACGACGCTCACGGCGGGTGTGGCCAACGACATCACGCTGGCGGGGACCAACGACTTCGGCACCGTCGCGGTGGTCAGCGGCAACAACGTCACGCTGAACGACATCAACAGCATCGTGCTCGGCACGTCCAATCCGACCGGCACGTACGTCGTGACCGCGGTGAACAACATCACCCAGAGCGGGCTCTTGACGCTCGGCGGCAACGCCACGCTGACCAGCACCGGCGCGGGCGACATCACGGTCACCAACGTCTCCGGCACCGGCACGCAGGACCTGACGATCAACACCGCCGGGCTCACCACGCTCGACGGCAGCGGCGCCAACCTCATCACCGGCATCAATGTGCTGACCACGGACATGCCCGGCACCGTGCTGCTGCGCGGCCCGATCGGCGCCAACGTGCTCAACATCAACGAGCTGAACGTCAGTCTGTGCGGCACCTTCGGCACGGGCGCCGGCGCCATAGCCTTAGCGGGCGCCGTGACGCTGTGCGGCGACACCACGTTGAACGCCACCTCGATCGCCTTCGGTTCCACGGTCAACTCGGATCTGTTCGGCACCTGGAGCCTGGCCGCCAATTCCAACGGCGGCAACGCCACGACCTTCGCCGGCGCGATCGGCGGCGTGCGGGCGTTGAACGCGCTGACCACCAACGCCGACGGCACCGTGACGGTCGGCGGCGCGATCAACGCCACGACGGTGTTGCTGAATGATGCCGCCGCCCTGAATGGCGGCACGGTCACCACGACCGGCGCGCAGACCTACAACGGCGCAGTCACGCTGGGCGCGGGCACGACGCTGGCCTCCACCGGCGGCAGCGCCATCCTGTTCAACAGCACGCTGGACGGCGCGCAAACGCTCGCGGTGAATACCACTGGCACGACGACCTTCGGCGGCGCGGCCGGCGGCGGCACGGCCCTGACCAGTCTGACCACCAACGCCGGCGGCACGACGGCCATCAATGGCGGCTCGGTGATCACGACCGGCACGCAGACTTACAACGATGCCGTGACGCTGGGCGCCGCCACCAACCTGCAAGGCTCGACCGTGACCTTCGGCGCCACCGTGAATGGCGCGCAGGCGCTGACGGTGACCGGCAACGGCGTGTTCAACGGCCAAGTCGGCACGGACACCGCGCTGACCAGCCTGCTGGTCACGGGCACCAGCGGCATCAACACGACGGCGATCCGCACCACCGGCGCGCAAACCTACGACGGGGCGGTTGCGCTGGGCGCGAATGCCAACCTGCAGGGCGCGACGGTCACGTTCAACGCAGCCGTCGATGGCGCGCAGGCGCTGACAGTAACGGGCAACGGGGTGTTCAACGGGCAGGTCGGCGGCGGCGCCGCGCTGACGGGCCTGCAGGTCACGGGCACGAGTAGCATCAACACGACCTTGGTGCAGACCACCGGCACGCAGGGCTATGGCGGTGCGGTGACGCTGGGTGCGAACACCGTGCTCGACGCGGGCGCCGGCAACGTCATGTTCAGCAGCACGGTAGATGGCGCCCAGACCCTGACGGTGAACAGCACCGGCACGACCACCTTCGGCGGCGCGGTCGGCGGCACTACGGCCCTGACCAGCCTGACGACCAACGCGGGCGGCACGACGCTGATCAACGGCGGCCTCGTCCGCACCACTGCCGATCAGACCTACAACGACGCCGTGACGACCGCCGGCGCCACCACGCTGCGCACCACCGCGGGCGGCAACGTGCTCGCCACCGGCGCGGTGACCGCGACTGCGGGCACGCTGACGCTGGATACCGGCGCGGGCAACGCGACGCTGGCCAACGCCGGCAACAACTTCGGCACCGTCATTGTGACGAGCGCCAACAACGTGACGCTGGTCGATACCAACGGCATCGACCTCGGCGCCTCCACCGTGGCGGGCGCGCTGGCCGTGACCGCCGGCGGTGCGGTGACCCAGAGCGGCGTGCTGGCAGTGTCCGGCACTGCCAACATCAACGCCGGTGCCAATGCCATCACACTGACGAACGGCGCCAACGAC
>CAZXNF010000415.1:0-3719 GCA_964641785.1 uncultured Streptomycetaceae bacterium
GCGTCACGCCCTTCGTGGGCCGCATCTCCGACTGGCACAAGACCGCGCGCGGCGTGGCGGACATCGCGCCGGAAGAGGATCCGGGCGTCGCCTCCGTCACCCGCATCTACCAGTACTACAAAAAATACGATTACGCGACGCAGGTCATGGGCGCGAGCTTCCGCAAGACCGAGCAGATCGTGCGGCTCGCCGGCTGCGACCTGCTGACCATCAGCCCTGAACTGCTGGACAAGCTCGCCGCCACGGAAGACGACGTGCCGGCCCGGCTCACCGTGGAAGCCGCGCGCGCGGCCGATGCGCCGCGCATCCCGCTCGACGAAGCCGGCTTCCGCTGGATGCTGAACGACGACGCGATGGCCACCGACCGTCTGGCCGACGGCATCCGGCGCTTCGACGCCGACGCGCGCAAGCTCGCCGAATTCGTCGGCACGCTCGGCGCCGGCCGCACCGCCGCCTGAACCCGGATGTTCAATTGGAGATCGTGATGGTCAAGCGCGTCCTCGCCGCCACCCTGCTCGCCGCCCTGCCCTTTGCGGCGGCGGCCCAGCCCAAACAGCAGCTCAACCTGTTCGCGTTCGAGGACTCGTCCTGCAAGAAATGGGCGGAGTCGCGCAACGACGCCTACAAGCGCGCCTACTACGAGGTCTGGATCCGCGGCTTCATGTCGGGCCACAACTTCGCCAATCCGCGCATGCAGGTGCCCACCGGCGGCCTGCCACGCGACGAAGGGCTGCACCGCGCGCTCGACGACTACTGCAAGCTCAATCCGGGCAGCAGCATCTTCGATGCCGCGATCTGGCTCGCCACCGACCTGCGTCAACCCACGCCGGCCACTGCGCCGGCACCCGCGGCGAAGAAAGAAGCCACGAAGAAATAACCCGGACTAGTCCGGGCGCTGCACGCTCACGTCGGCAGGCGCCGGCTGCAGCAGCACCACCGCTTCCGCGGCGATCCCCTCGCCGCGCCCCACCGCGCCGAGCTTCTCCGCGGTCTTCGCCTTAACGTTCACGAACGCGCCGTTGATGCCGAGATCGGCGGCGATGTTCGCCACCATGCCGGGGATGTGCGGCGCCATCTTCGGCTGCTCCGCAATGATCGTCGCATCCACATTGGCCGCCATCCAGCCGTTGCGCGCGAGCAGCTCTGTCACCGCGCGCAGCAGCTTGCGGCTGTCGATGCCTTTGTATTGCGGATCGGTATCCGGGAAATGCTTGCCGATGTCCCCCAGCCCGGCGGCGCCGATCAGGGCGTCGCAGATGGCGTGCAGCAACACATCGGCGTCGGAGTGCCCGGCGAGGCCCTTCGCGCAAGGGATGGTGACGCCGCCGAGGATGAGCTTGCGGCCCTCCACCAGCACATGAATGTCAAAGCCTTGCCCGATACGCATGATGTGATGACCGTCGGTTACCGTGCGTTCTTCAGTATGGCTTCTGCGATCGCCAGATCCTGCGACAGCGTCACCTTCAGGTTCCGCGCATCGCCCAGCACCAGCCTGGGCTTGAGTCGCAGCCGTTCCACCGCCGAGGATTCGTCCGTCAGCGCGGCGTGGTCTTCCCCGCGCAGCGCCCGCAGCAGGATCTGGTAGCGGAACATCTGCGGCGTCTGCGCCTGCCACAGTTCGGCGCGCGACTCGGTCGCCGCGACTTCGCCCGCCGCATTGGCGCGCTTCAGGGTATCCGCCACCGGCACGGCCAGCAGGCCGCCGGTCGGGTGTTCCGCCAGTTCGGTGATCAGCCGCGAGAGCACGTCCGCTGTCAGGCAGGGGCGCGCCGCATCGTGCACCAGCACCCAGTCGTCGCCGTCCGCGTCGTCCGCGATCGCGATCAGGCCGTTGTAGACCGTGGACGCGCGCGCCGGGCCGCCACAGAACAACGGCTCCACCTTGGCTTTGGCCGGGCCGAAGTCGATGTCGTGGTAACGCGTGTCGCCGGGCGCCAACACCACGCACACGCGCTCGATCGCCGGGTGCGTGGCGAGCGCCCCGACGGAATGCGCGAGCATCGGCCGGCCGGCAAGCGGTACGTACTGTTTGGGCACATCGCGGCCGAAGCGGCTGCCGGTGCCGGCGGCCGGGACCAGGGCAAAAAAGCGGGACATGGAGAGCGCCTGAGGATCGGGGAGCGGATTATCCGGGCAGGGCTTGATCCACCGCAAGCCGCCCGCCGGGGGCTGCCTATAATGGACTTGCCGGTTCACGGCGCCGTCCCCACCTGCCGACATGATCGCCACCTCCGCCAACACCCGCCCGCCGGCCGTCGCCGGCAGCTTCTACCCGGCTTTCCCGGAAGAACTGGCGGCGGAAGTGCGCTCCCTGCTTGCCGACGCGCCGGCCGCCACCGGCCCCATTCCCAAGGCCATCATCGCGCCGCACGCTGGCTACGTGTATTCGGGCCCGACCGCCGCCGCCATCTACGCCCGCCTCGCGCCGGCCCGTGAGCGCATCCGCCGCGTCGTCCTGCTCGGCCCGGTGCACCGCGTGGCCGTCCGCGGCCTCGCCCTGCCCGCCGCGGACCGCTTCGCCACCCCGCTTGGCCACGTGGCCCTCGACGTGGACGCCATGAATGCCATCGTGAACATGCCGCAGGTCTGCGTCAGCGCCGCCGCCCATGCGCACGAACACTCGCTGGAAGTGCACCTGCCTTTCCTGCAGACCGTGCTCGTGGACTTCACACTAGTACCGCTCGCCGTCGGCGACACCAGCGCCGGGGAAGTCGCGGAAGTGCTGGAGCGCCTGTGGGGCGGCGACGAAACACTGATCGTGGTGAGTTCCGACCTGTCCCATTTCCTCGGTTATGCCGACGCGCAGTCGGTGGACCGGCAGACCACCGCCAAGATCCTCGCGCTGCGCGACGACATCAGTCACTCCGAAGCCTGCGGCGGCACTCCCGTCAACGGCCTGGCGCTCGCCGCACGCCGCCACGGGCTCGCGCCCAGCCTGGTCGATCTGCGCAACTCCGGCGATGCTGCACGCGGCGCGGGCGACAAGCGGCGCGTCGTCGGCTATGGCGCTTTCGCTTACACGGCTACCGCATGAATCTCCCAGCGCTCCCCGCCGACGCCGGTCCCGTACTGCTCGGGCTCGCCCGCAACGCGATCGCGCGTACCCTCGGCGCCGCTGCCGCCTCCCCGCACAACGCACCCTGGCTCAAGGTACCCGGCGCGACCTTCATCACGCTCACCAAAGCAGGCGCGCTACGGGGCTGCATCGGCAGCCTCGAAGCGCGGCGTCCGCTGGGCGAGGACGTACAGGCCAACGCCGTGGCCGCGGCGCTGCGCGATCCGCGCTTTCCCGCGCTGACGGTGGACGAACTGCTGCAGGTCGCCGTCGAAGTCTCATTGCTGTCGCCGGCGCAAACGATCGCCTACCGTGACGAAACCGATGCACTGGCGCAACTCGTGCCCGGCGCCGACGGCGTGGTCTTCCAATACGGCCACCACCGCAGCACCTTCCTCCCGCAGGTGTGGGAACAGTTCGCCACTGCCGCCGAATTCATGGGCCACCTGAAATACAAGGCGGGTCTGCCGCCGGATTTCTGGGATCCCGAAGTCAAACTCGCGCGCTACGCCGTGACCAAATGGCGGGAATCCGAACGGAGTTAGCGCGATGAATGCGCCCGCCCGCTGGTGGCACCTGCTGCCCGACGGCCGCATGCAGTGCGACCTGTGCCCGCGCGACTGCAAGCTGCACGAGGGCCAGCGCGGCGCGTGCTTCGTGCGCA
>CAZXNF010000416.1:0-3706 GCA_964641785.1 uncultured Streptomycetaceae bacterium
ACCTTGCCCATGCCGCGAGGCGCAGGATGTCACGCGCGCGTCGGAAACCGTGGCCGCGCTCACCCAGCAGTTGGCCGATCTGCAGGCCACGATCGAAACCGATCTCCAGGCCGTCTCGACGCAGTGGGACCTGTCGACGGAGACCATGGAGCGCGTGCTGATCAAACCCAAGCGCGGCGGCGTCTCGGTGCAATTGGTGGCCCTCGCCTGGGTCCCTCGTCCCTGACTGCTGGCCTTGAACCTGCGCCTGAGCTTGTGTCGATGCGCGGCTGCCGTTAGTCTCGATCTCGGAGGGTTCACTGGTGCGTCTATTGTCCGCGTTCGGTCTCGTCGTGTTGATGGCGAGTGCTGCTTGCACGGTTACCCGCTCGTCCACCACACCCACGGCTCCCACGACCACCACGCCGCCAACCGCGACGTGCTCGTACTTCCTGGGCTCGACGACACTGAACATGGCGGGGGTGGGTGGCACCGCGAGCATCGGTGTGACCACGGACAGCGGCTGCGCGTGGAGCGTGAGCTCGAGCGGAGCCTTCGTCGCCGTCACATCGGCGAGCAGCAACAGCGGTCCCGGAACGGTCGCCGTCACCGTCGCGGAAAACAACGGCGAGGCGCGGACCGGAACCATCACCATTGCCGGTCAGACCGTCACCGTGAATCAGGCGGCGGGCGATCCGGTATTTGGCAACTGGGCCGGCACCGTCAACAAGGGCTCCGGCTGCGCCGCGACGCTACCGGCATCGGCGGCGTGGAACGGGACCATCCGGCGCAACGCGGCCGGCAATCACGAGTTCCTGATCAACATCCCCTCGGCCCTGGTCTTCAACCACGCCGCCAACTTGTTGATCAACGGCAACACGCTGCAATTCGCGGTACCGGTGGATACGCTTTACACCTTCAACGCCACGCTCGCGTCCGATCGCCGGTCGTTCGCCGGCCCCTTCTCGGGCGGCTCATGCAGCGGCACGTGGACGGGCCAGCGTCAGTAGAAGAGTCCGCTGCATGGTAAGATTCCTACCAGTAAGAGTCTTGCCATGCGAATTACCAGCAAGGGGCAGGTCACAATTCCCCAGCACATTCGGGAAGAGCTGGGCCTGCATCCCGACACCGAAGTCGAATTTTCTGTGGACGGCGGTCGAGCCGTCCTCAGGCCCAAGACCGGGGCGCCCACCATCGGCGAGCTCACTGTAAAGCGGCTCCGTGCGGGGCCGAGGATGATCATGAGCAGCAAGGAGCTCATGGCCCTGCTCCGGGACGAGCCGGATGAAATCGACGCTGATTGATTCGAACGTTCTGATCGCTCTCACTCCGGCGGGCAACGCCGGTCTCCCCTGCCTGATTTCTACATCGGCGCCCACGCTGCTGTCGCGGGCCATACGCTACTGACACGCGACGGGCGTCGGTATCGGCACTATTTTCCGACGCTCCGCATCATCGAACCGTAGCCCTGCGCCCCGGCCGGGATATATACTCTGAAGTTCGGGCCGGAGTGGCGGAACTGGCAGACGCGCGGGACTCAAAATCCCGTACAGGCAACTGTGTGTGGGTTCGACCCCCTCCTCCGGCACCATCCTTCGCTCCTCACAATCTGTGGGAGCTTCGGATGGCAGGCCCTGCGCTCCTAACGATCTGTGGGAGCTTCGGATGGCAAGCCTTTCGCTCCTCGCAATCTGTGGGAGCTTCGGTGACCTCACGCGTCACGCCTGTACTGACACGCCCTTCCAGAACGCGACGCGGCCGGCGATGTGCGACGCCTCAGCCTTCGGGGTCGCGTAGTACCACGCCGCGTCGGGGTTGCTCTTCCCGTCCACCGTGAGTGTGTAGTATGACGCCACGCCCTTCCAGCCACAGACAGTCGTCGTCGCGCTCGGCGTGAACAACTCGCACTTGATCGCGTCCGGCGGGAAGTAGTGGTTGCCTTCGACCACGACAGTGTCGTCACTCTCGGCGACGATCCCTCTCTGCCAAGATAGCTGAGACACTTTACTCCCCGTTAATTAGTGTTGAGGGCGGGGAGGTGTCAGGACGTTGATGACTAAGATCCGTGCGATGTTGGCCAGGCCGCCGAGTGTGGAAGAGCCGGAGCGCAGGGGCGACGAGCGTAGCGAGGCGCCCCGGAGCGGAGGGTCTTCCACACTCGAGCCCGTCGTCGTGCCCGTCCCGCCGGACCCCGAGGTGGCGGCCCGGCACGCCCGCCGTCGCTTCACCACGGCGTACAAGCTGGAGATCTTGCGCAAGGCCGATGCGTGTACCCGCCACGGTGAGCTCGGCGCGCTGCTCCGGAAGGAAGGGCTCTACTCGTCGCATGTCGTGACCTGGCGCCAGCAGCGCGCCAGCGGGTTGACGCCGAAGAAACGCGGCCGCAAGGCCGAGGTCGTCGATCCGCAGGTGAAGAAACTCGAGCAGGAGAATCGCCGTCTCACGGCGCAGTTGAACAAGGCGCACGTGCTGCTCGATTTCCAAAAAAAACTTTCGAGCTTGCTTCAGATCCCGCTGATACCGTTCGAGAGCGACGAGGCCGACTGATGACCGCTGTTGAAGAGGCGGCGGTGACCCTCGGCACCGCGGCGGCGTGTCGGGCGTCGGGCGTGCCGCGCGCCTCGCTGTACCGGGGACGTCGACCGGTGGTGGTCAGGCGTCCCCGGCCGGCCTCTCCCCGTGCCCTCGATCCCGTCGAGCGGCAGGCGGTCCTGGATCTGTTGCACACGCGGTTTGTCGATCAGGCGCCCGCGCAGATGCACGCGGCGCTCCTCGACGAGGGCACCTATCTGTGCTCGCCTCGCACGATGTATCGCGTGCTCGACACCGCCCAGGAAATCAAGGAACGGCGCGACCAGGTGCGGCGCCCCCAGTACGCCGCCCCCGAGCTGCTGGCCACGCGGCCCAACGAAGTCTGGAGCTGGGATATCACCAAGCTGCTCGGCCCGACCAAGTGGAGCTATTTCTATCTCTACGTGATCCTCGACATCTTCAGTCGCTATGTCGTCGGGTGGATGCTCGCGCCGCGCGAGAGCGCCGCGCTCGCGGAACGGTTGATCGCCGAGACCTGCACCAAGCACGACATTCAGCCGGGGCAACTCACCATCCACGCGGACCGGGGCGGCCCGATGCGCAGCAAGCCGGTCGCCTTGCTCTTGGCCGATCTCGGTGTCACGAAAACACACAGCCGACCGCACGTCTCCAACGACAATCCGTTTTCCGAAGCCCAGTTCCGGACGCTCAAATATTGTCCGCTGTTTCCCGAACGCTTCGGATCGATCGAAGACAGCCGGGCGTTCGGCCAAGCGTTCTTTCCCTGGTACAACCACGAGCATCATCACAGCGGGCTCGGGTTCCTGACGCCGGCGGTCGTCCACTTCGGCCAGGCCGCCGCCGTGCGCGCGCATCGTGAAGTGGTACTGACCGCCGCGTACGCGGCGCACCCCGAACGCTTCGTCAACGGACCGCCGCGACCGGCCGATCTGCCGACCGCCGTGTGGATCAACCCGCCTGTCAACAAAGCGGCGCGTCAGGATGCCCCAGGCACGACGATCGGGCTGCCGGACGACCCATGGGTCGCCCAGATTCCTGATGATCTGGGACTCGTGATGATCGATCGCACCGCGACTCTAATTACTAAACCCTTGGTGTCTCAATGTCATTGACAGCGCCCGCAGCGTGTTGAAGATTCCCAGGGAGCTGTTCGTGATCGCCACGATGAACTCCT
>CAZXNF010000417.1:0-3699 GCA_964641785.1 uncultured Streptomycetaceae bacterium
ATGCAAGACGGTGCCGACCGTACCCTTGCGCCGCCATCGCGTCAACCGGAGCGCGCGACGGAGAGCGCCGCGCTGCTGCGGTAAACTCGCGCCCGTGAAGTCCTGCTCCCCGCGCGAACCCGCGTACACTCGTTCTCGGAGACTCCCATGCTGCCTCTTCATCGCCTTGCCCTTGCCGCGACCGTCCTCGTCGCCCCCGCCGCCATCGCCCAGATCACCGTCACGGAGCCCTGGGTGCGCGGTACCGTCGCCTCGCAGAAAGCGACCGGCGCCTTCATGAAGCTGGAAACAAAACAGCCGGTATCGCTGATCTCCGCGTCCTCGCCCGTCGCCGGCATCACCGAAATCCACGAGATGGCGATGGAAAAGGATGTGATGAAGATGCGCCAGATCGCGAGCCTCGCCGTCGCGCCCGGCAAGCCGGCGGAACTCAAGCCCGGCGGCTACCACGTGATGCTGCTGGACCTGAAGCAGCCGTTGAAGGCCGGGGACAGCGTGCCGATCACCCTCACGTTCGAGAAGGCAGACAAATCGAAGCAAACGGTGGAAGTCAAAGCCGAGGTGCGCGCGCTGGGCGCACCGGCGCCCGCCGATCACAAGAGGAAGCACTGAGATGAAACGCCGCGCGTTCCTCTTCGCGATGGCCGCCCTGCTCGCCGCCTGCGGCGAGCAGGCCTTCAAGGCCACCGACATCACCGGCGCCGAGTTCGGCCGGGACTTCGCCCTCGCCGATCCGTCCGGGCAGGTCCGCACGCTGGCCGACTTCAAGGGCAAAGCTGTACTGATTTTCTTCGGCTTCACGCAGTGCCCGGATGTCTGTCCGACCACCCTCGCCAAGATGCGCGAGGTCAAACAGGCGCTCGGCAAGGACGGCGACCGCGTCCAGGTGCTCTTCATCACGGTGGATCCCGAGCGCGACACGCCGGAGCTGCTGAAGGCCTACACCGCCGCCTTCGACCCGGCGTTCCTGGGCCTGCGGCCGACGCCGGAGCAACTGCCGGCGCTTGCCAAGTCGTCCAAGATTTTCTACCATAACGTGCCGGGCAAAACGCCGGGCACCTACAGCATGGACCACTCGGCGATGAGTTATGTTTACGATCCGCAAGGATGGCTGCGCCTGGCGGTCGCGCACAACGCCGACGTGCCGACGATCGTGGCGAATCTGAGAAAACTACTGGGGTGATGTGAGCGTGGGGCAACTCTCCCTTTATCTCCTGTTCGACGCGTACGCCCAAGCCTGGCCGGACGCAGAGCGCGGATACACGGCAGCGGATCTGAAAAAAATGTTCGGTGAGAATTTCCTGCGGGTATACGCCTGGGTGTGGAAAGCGCCGGGGCCTGCAGCCGATGACGGCGGTGGCGAACCGGAATACGACCTGTCATGCCAAGGAGAGCATTGACGATGGCGGCGCGGGAGAACCGGGGTTTTCATCCGATCATGGAAGATCGGCTGCCCTATCTGTTCGTGGATGCCTGCATCCAGGCCTGGCCCGACGGGGATTATCCCAACGCGCACAAGCATCACACGACCGCCTACTGCGTCACGGCGTTTCGCCCATACGCCACATTCGAGGAATCGGTCGAAGGGCTGATGGCGTGGCACCTGATCGTCCGCCAGAACCCCAATCTGCTGCTGGCGACCGAGTCCGTACACATCCGGCAAGCCCGCGAGGAGAATCGCGCGGCATTCGTTCTGGCGACGCAGGGGGGTCTGTGGATTGCCCAGAAACTCTACCGCGTGGAAATGTTCCACCGCCTCGGTCTCCGCATGCTGCTGCCCAGCTACAACGCCGACAACACGCTGGGGGGCGGCTGCCTGGATTCCGCCAACCGGGGATTGACGCGCCTCGGTGGGTTGATGGTCAAGGAATGCAACCGGCTGGGCATCCTTCTCGACGGCAGCCACTGCAGCCAGCGCACCGGACTCGAAATGACCGAGCAAAGCGTTCACCCGATCGTCTACAGTCATTCGGGCTGCCGGGCGCTGGTCGACCACCCGCGCAACGTCGACGATGAACAGATCCGGGCCTGCGCGGCCCGGGGCGGCGTGATCGGCGCGGTGGATTTCGCGGCGTTTTATTACAAACCCGCCATGAACCGGCGACCGACGGTGGCCGACATGGCGGACCATATCGATCACATGGCGCAGGTGATCGGCAATACGCGCCACATCGGGATCGGCACGGATATGAGCCTGGGGACGTATGCGTCCAACCACGGCAAGGACTCCTGGGGCAGCACGGCGGAGGCGGAGGAACCGGAGCCCTACTACCGCTTCATGCCCGTCAAGGCGGTGTCGCGGGAAAAGCAGGTCGAGGGCTTCGACAGCTTCAGCGAAATAGGCAACCTGGTCGTGGAGCTCGAAAAGCGCGGCTACGGGAAAGCCGATATCGCCGCCATACTCGGTGAAAACCTGCTGCGTGTTTTCAAGCAAGTCTGGGGAAAATAGTGGCCGGGAGCAGCGCCGGCGCTTGCAGTTCCGCTATTCCCCCCGGACGTCGGCCCGCCTGGCGACGTCGCTCCACTTGGCGACTTCAGAGCGAATGAAGCGGGCGAATTCGTCGGGCGTGCCGCCGCGCGGTTCGAGCCCCATTTCGACGAGTCGGTCCCGCACCGCGGCCACGGCAAGCGCCCGGTTCAATTCGGCATTCAGACGCGCGATGATCGCCTTGGGCACCCCCGCCGGCGCGATGTAGCCCGCCCACGGCGCGATCTCAAAACCCGGAACACCCGCCTCGGCGACGGTGGGCAGGTCCGGATACGCCGCGGTGCGGTTGGCGGTGGTGACGGCGAGACCGCGCAGGCGACCGGCTTTCACGTGCGGGCCGATCGACTGGACGTTGTCCGACATCAGGTGGACCTGACCGGACACGAGATCAGTGATCGCCGGCCCGGAGGCCTTGTAGGGCACGTGCGTCATTTCGATCCCGGCCATGAGGCCGAGCAGCGCGCCGCTGAAGTGCCCGCTCGATCCGTTGCCGCCGGACGCGTAGAGAACCTTGCCGGGATTCGCCTTAGCGTAAGCGATGAGTTCCTTCACCGAGGTTATGGGCAGCGCCCGGTTGACCGCCAGGATGTTACGGCTCATGTACGCGAACACGATCGCCTGCAGATCCCTGTCCGGATCGTACGGCAGCTTCGCGTTCAGAACGCGATTCGTGTTCATGCTGTTGAAATTGCCCTGGCCGAGCGTGTAGCCGTCCGCGGCGGCGCGCGCGATGGCTTCGGTGCCCAGTATGCCGCTGGCGCCCGCGCGGTTTTCAACGATTACGTGCTGTCCCAGTTGCTTGATGAGCTCGCCCGCGATCAGGCGCGTGCCGATATCCGAACCGCCCCCCACGCCGGCGGGGACGATGATGCGAATCGGCCGTTCGGGATATTGCGCGAGCGCGGCCCCGGGCAACCCCGAAAAAAACAGCGCGGCCGCGGCGCCCGCCGCGCACGCGCCGGACACGCACCAAAAACGCCCGGAGTCGGTGTGTTTGGGCGCTTCCTCGCGCAGCCAGATCTGCGCGCGCGTTGCGATCTCGCGACCGTAGGCGGTGTATGAGGTTTCGCCCGGCCCCGAGAGCTTGGCGATCTTCCAGGATAGCGCGCGCTCGGGCAGGTCGTTCCGCACCAGGCCCATCAGGTCGCCCTTGCCCTCGATGATCTGCATGGCGATCTGGACGTCGTTAAATCCGTAGTCGTCGCCCTTGT
>CAZXNF010000418.1:0-3682 GCA_964641785.1 uncultured Streptomycetaceae bacterium
AGCCGACTGGCCGGAGTTGGTGCGCAAAGTCGCCGAGCCGATCCGCGCCGCGCCGGCGGCGGATCAACAATCGGCCGCCACAGTTGCGGCGGCGACCACCGCAATCGCCGGCCTAAGTCCCGAGGACCAGCAGCGCCTCGATAAGATCAACGTGCTGCTCGACGAGCAGATCCGCCCCGCGCTGCAAGGCGACGGCGGCGACCTCCACGTGCTCGGTCTCGCCGGCAACCAGCTCAGCATCCACTACCAGGGCGCGTGCGGCAGCTGTCCGAGCTCGATAGCGGGCACGCTCACCGGCATCGAGAATCTGCTGCGGACGATTGAGCCAGACATCGACGTCGTGGCTGTTTAGATTTTGGCATCGACACGGGTCCCGAGTCAGGCAGTCATGAACATCGCGTTTTCGCCCGTCGCTGACCTCGACGCACCTGCCGCAGGCGCGATGCTCGCACTCGACAACTCGTTTGCCCGGCTGCCGGCGGCGTTTTACACGCGGCTGGCGCCCACCGCGTTGCCCAACCCGTATGCGGCGCTGCTGCGCGAAGTCGCCGCGCGCACTGGCCGGCTGATCGCGCAATGGCAGGCCGTCGGCTGGTGCCACGGTGTGACGGATAGCAACAACATATCGATCCTCGGACTGACCATTGACTACGGGCCATTTGGCTTTATCGACGGCTTCAATGCCGACCATGTCTGCAACCATTCCGACGAAAACGGCCGCTATACGTGTATGGAATGCAACCGCAGATCGGTGAATGGAACTGCCACTCACTCGGCCAGACGCTGATGCCGCTGATCGGTTCTGCCGATGAAGCCCTGGCCGCGTTGGCCAATTATCGAGCCGCATTCGAACTGGAATTCAAGGTTCGGATGCGAGCACAACTCGGCCTCTCCTTGGCGAGGGAAAAGGACGGGAGTCTGTTCAATGGGCTCTTCGAGGTGCTGCATGCCGTTCGCGTCGACTTCACCCTGTTTTTCCGCAATCTGTCTCGGCTGCGCATCACCGATGCAGCAGGCGACGCGCCGGCGCGCGACTTTTTTTTCAATCGCGTCGCATTCGACGAGTGGGCGGCGGCGTATCGCGAGCGGCTGCACCATTAAGACACGCCGGACGCCAACGCGCTGCGACGATGAACCGTGTCAATCCCAAATATGTGTTGCGTAACCATTTGGCCGAGCAGGCCATCGCGCAGGCGCGCGGCGATGCCGGCGAGCGTTCATTCAGCGAAGTTGTGCGTCTGTTGAAAATCTTGTCGCGGCCTTACGACGAACAGCCGGAATTTGAAATATATGCCGCCTTGCCGCCCGCTTGGGCGGCGCAACTGGAGGTCAGTTGTTCATCTTAGGGCGCCACCGGGCGCCAAGTCCGGTGCGCCGCCATATACGAGGAAAATATGCAGGAAAAAACGCCATGAAGCCCACGCGCGATGCATTGTTGGAACGCTTTCGGCAGGCATTTCCCGAGGCCGCGATCCAGATCGAGGACGAGAGCCATTTGCACGTCGGCCACGCCGGCGCTGCGGGTGGTGCCGGGCATTTTCGAGTCCGGGTGATCGACGCCAGGTTCAATGGATTGCAGCGCATCGTCCGGCATCGGCTGGTGTATGACGCCGTGTCCGACTGGATGCCCGCGCGGGTGCACGCACTGAACATCACCGCAATAACTCCGGAAGAAGCCGGGCACTCATCGACCGTTCAGCAGAGTCCTTCTAAATAGCTTGTTCCTCGGTCGGTTTCCAATGGCTGATTGGGTCGGTGCAGGACCGGCAAAAGGCTCGATCAGGCTAAGGAATCCTGTGAATCAAAAGTTCACACTGAGCGGAGACGGGGCAACGGGAACTGCTCGCGGAAACCGCATAGACGAGGAGGCAAGGATCCATGGCTGAATTTGTGAGGGTAGCGAAGACAAACGAGCTCGAGCCCGGTCAGGCACGACTCGTCGAGGTCACAGGCAAGCAGATCGCGCTCTTCAATGTCGATGGTCAGTTCTACGCGCTCGACAACACGTGCACGCATAAAGGCGGCCCCTTGGCGGAGGGAGAGATCTCGGGCCACGAGGTGACCTGCCCCTGGCACGGCGCAACGTTCGACGTCCGGACCGGAGAGGTCGTTGGTCCGCCGGCACAGCGAGCCGTCGCGTGCTACGGCGTCCGCGTAGCGGGCGCCGACATCGAGGTTGAGGTGTAGGCAAGCGGCGGGCCGACTCACGGCTCGCGTTTTCCGACATGCCAGCGATTTTTAACTTGGAGGAGGAAAAGAAATGGCTAAGGTTGTTTGTGTGCTCTACGACGACCCTGTGACTGGCTACCCCAAGTCCTATGCTCGGGATGATCTGCCCAAACTGGAGCGTTACCCCGATGGCCAGACCCTGCCCTCGCCAAAGGCCATTGACTTCCAGCCAGGCACCCTGCTTGGCAGTGTCTCCGGTGAACTCGGTCTGCGCAAATATCTGGAGTCAAATGGCCATCAGTTGGTCGTGACCTCCAGCAAGGACGGGGCTGACAGCGAGTTGGACCGCGAATTGCACGATGCCGAGATCGTGATCTCACAGCCCTTCTGGCCGGCCTATATGACGGCAGAACGCATGGCCAAGGCGCCCAAGCTCAAGATGATCGTGACGGCGGGCATTGGCTCGGACCATACCGACCTGCAGGCCGCCATGGACCGCGGCATCACGGTCGCCGAAGTTACCTACTGCAACAGCAACAGCGTGGCAGAGCACGTTGTGATGATGACGCTTGGTTTGGTCCGCAACTACATCCCGTCCTTCAACTGGGTCATCAAGGGCGGTTGGAACATCGCCGACTGCGTCGCGCGCTCGTACGATCTCGAAGGCATGAACGTGGGCACCGTGGCCGCCGGTCGCATCGGCCTACGCGTGCTGCGCCTACTGAAGCCCCACGACGTGAAGCTGCACTACATGGATCGCCACCGCTTGCCGGAGGCCGTCGAGAAGGAGCTGAAGCTCACTCACCACACCAGCCTCGATAGCCTGACCAAAGTATGCGACGTGGTCACGCTCAATTGCCCGCTTTACCCCGAGACGGAGCACATGATCAATGCGCAGTCGCTGAAGAACTTCAAGCGCGGCGCCTACCTGATCAACACCGCACGCGGCAAGTTGTGCGACCGCGATGCCATTGCGACGGCGCTGGAGAGCGGCCAGCTCGCCGGCTATGCAGGCGACGTGTGGTTCCCCCAGCCAGCTCCGGCGGACCATCCGTGGCGGACCATGCCCCACCACGGCATGACACCCCACATCTCAGGCACCAGCCTGCCGGCCCAGACACGTTATGCCGCAGGCACCCGTGAGATCCTGGAGTGCTACTTCGAAAACCGCCCCATCCGCAACGAGTACCTGATTGTCCAAGGCGGCAAGCTGGCCGGCGTCGGTGCGCACTCTTACAGTGCTGGTAACGCGACGAAGGGGTCTGAAGAAGCGGTACGGTTCAAAAAATGATAGGGCGTAACAAGCGCGTGGATCGGGGCTCGTGGTTCTTCTTGAGGCAGATCTCGCGGCAATTTATCCCCCCCGTTAACTTAGGACACAAGGAACTTGGCCATGCAGACCACTGACGCGGACCACCATCAACACCACTCGACTGGCGCGTCATCTCAGTCGGCCCATAGCGCCGAGAAGCTGCCGGGGATACGTCATATCATCGCCGTCGGCAGCGGCAAG
>CAZXNF010000419.1:0-3672 GCA_964641785.1 uncultured Streptomycetaceae bacterium
GGCCGAAGTCCCCGTTCTGGTGCGCGAAGTCGGCGACAACGCGGCGCTCGCGATGGCCCTGATCGAGAACATCCAGCGCGAGGATCTGAACCCGCTGGAAGAGGCTGGCGGCATCCAGCGCCTGGTGCAGGAATTCTGCATGACGCATGACACGGCAGCCCAGGCCGTCGGTCGCTCGCGCAGCGCCGTCAGCAATCTCCTGCGGCTGCTCGGGCTCGCGCCCTCCGTGCGCGAACTGCTGGAACAGGGGCAGCTCGACATGGGCCACGCCCGCGCGCTGCTGGCGCTGGTGGGCGGCCAGCAGGTCGAAACGGCGCGCAAGGTGGCGGCCAAAGGTTTGTCAGTGCGGGAAACCGAGGCGCTGGTGGCGCGTTTGCTGCGGACCGGCGGAACGGCCCGCAAAACCCAGAAAACGGACCGGGATGTCGCCCGGCTGGCGGAAGACCTGTCCGAACGGCTGGGCACCCGGGTCAGCATCCAGACCGGTCGTAAGGGTATGGGCAAGCTGACGATCGTGTACCGCGATCTCGATCAGCTCGAAACCATCCTCGCCCGGCTGCGCGGCTGACCGCTGTTCATGCTGCATCGCATCAACCGTTTGACGCTGGAGCGGCAGCCCCGCTAAAATCCGCGAGCTTTCTTCCGTGCCCCCCGAAATTGGTGTTCCAAGCCGGTTCCGTATCGGAAACAAGCCGCTCCGCACGGTGCTTCGCTGGCAATTGATCGCTGCGGGAACCGGCGCACTGGTCGCCGGCGGACTGGGCGGACTGCATGCGGCATTTTCAGCCTTGCTCGGCGGACTCGTGCCGTGGACGGCAGGACTGGGATACGCGGTGATGGTGTCCCGGGTGCAACGGAATGCGCCGAGTGCGTTGGGGGATACGCTGAGAACGATGATCAGGGCCGAGGGTTTCAAGATCCTCCTGATCGTTTTCCAGTGCTGGCTGGTGTTCACGGTCTACCGTGACATCGTGACGCCGGCATTTTTTGTGACCTTCGTAGCCGGGGTCGTCATCTTCGCGATGGCGGTTGCGGTCCGGGACCGATAAGTCAGTCGTTACTGTCGTCAAGCAGCACCTCGCATAAGCAGATCAAGCGCCCATGGCCGCCGGACACGAACAAACGCCGACCTCCTATATCGGCCACCACCTGACCTTCCTGCACAAGCCGATCGGGGAAGGTTCGTTCTGGGCCGTGCACGTCGACACCCTCGTGATGTCGCTGCTGCTCGCCATGATCGGCATCGGTTTCCTGTGGTGGATCGCCCGTGGCGCCACCTCGGGTGTGCCGTCCAAGCGGCAGGCCTTCGTCGAACTGGTGTTCGGCTTCGTCGACGACCAGGTGAAGGGTATTCATCACGGCGACCGCAGCTTTATCGCGCCGGCTGCGATGACCGTGTTCGTCTGGGTGCTGCTGATGAATTCGATGGACTTCGTGCCGGTCGACTGGGCGGCGATGGGGACGCAATCGTTCGCGGCGAACTGGCGGATGGTGCCCACTGCCGACCTCAACACGACCTTCGCGCTGGCGCTCTCCGTGTTCATCCTGATGATTTACTACAGCATCAAGGTCAAGGGCCTCGGCGGCTGGATCCACGAACTGTTCTGCTCGCCTTTCGGCGGCAACCCGCTGCTGTGGCCGGCGAACTTCCTGTTCAACCTGGTCGAGTACATCTCCAAGCCGCTGTCGCACTCCCTGCGGCTCTACGGCAACATGTATGCGGGCGAAGTCATCTTCCTGCTGATCGGCATGCTCGCCTCGGTCGCCATCGGCTGGGCGGTGTTCGCCACGGTTCTGCAGCTCGGCTGGGCGATCTTCCACATCCTGATCGTCGCCCTGCAGGCCTATATTTTCATGATGCTGACCATCGTGTATCTCGCGATGGCGCATGAATCGCACTGATTTTCACCGTACGCGCATTTCGTTCAGTCACCGTCACACGAAAGGAACACAAATGGAGAAGCTTCAAATGCTGGCGATGGTCCAGGCCTACACGGGTGTGGGCATCGGCCTCATCATCGGACTCGGCGCCGCCGGCGCCTGTATCGGCGTGGGCATCATGTGCTCGCGCTTCCTCGAAGGCGCCGCGCGCCAGCCCGAACTCATTCCGCAACTGCAGGGCAAGGTGTTCCTGCTGCTCGGCCTGATCGACGCGTCGTTCATCATCGGCGTGGGCCTCGCGATGCTGTTTGCGTTCGCCAACCCGCTGCTCGCCGTCCTGAACTAAGCGGCTCCTGTTTTCTTTCCTGCCGGGTAAGCCATGAACATCAATTTCACTCTGGCCATGCAGATGGTGGCGTTCTTCGCCTTCATCGCGTTTTCGGCCAAGTTCGTGTGGCCGCCGCTCCTGAAGGCGATCGAAGCGCGTCAGAAACTGATTGCTGACGGCCTTGCGGCCGGCGAACGCGGCAAACAGGATCTTGCCGCGGCCGAGCGCAAGTCCGGCGAGGCGATCGCGGAAGCCCGCGCGCGCGCGCAGGAGATCATCGCGGCGAGCGAGAAGCGCGCGTCCGAGATCGTCGAGCAGGCGAGGCTCACGGCCAAGACCGAGGGTGACCGGCTGGTCGTCGGCGCCAAGGCCGAGATCGACCAGGAAATGTCGCGCGCCCGGGAAGCCCTGCGTGACCAGGTGGCGGCGCTCGTGGTTTCCGGCGCCGAGAAAATCCTCCAGCGCGAAGTGGACGTCAAAGCCCACGCCGCGCTGCTCGCGCAACTCAAGCAGCAGCTGTAAACCGAGCATGGCCGAACCGAGCACCATCGCCCGTCCCTACGCCGAGGCCGCTTATCGCCTGGCCGATGCGGGCGGCAAGCTGGCCGAATGGTCGGCGACGATCGCGAATCTCGCGCAGGTCGCCGTCGACGCGCGCGTGAGCCAGACGATGCACGACCCGAACGTGCCGACGGAAAAGGTGGCCGGCCTGTTCATCGGCATTCTCGCAGGCCAACTGACCGCTGACGCGGAAAACTTCGTGCGGGTGCTGGCGGACAACCGGCGTCTCGACGTGCTGCCGGAAATTCGCGAACAGTTCGAGGCACTGAAGAACACACGTGAAGGCGTGGTCGATGCGGAGATCCACACGGCGTTTCCGCTCGACGCAGGCCAGCTTGCCGAGCTCACCGCACGGATCGAGCAGCACGCCAAGCGCAAAGTCAAAGCCCGCGTGATCGAGGACAAGTCGCTGCTCGGCGGCGTCAGGCTTACGATCGGCGACAAAGTCATCGACGGATCGGCACGCGCGCAACTCGCCGCGCTCGCCGCGACCCTCAAGATCTAGCAGCAATTCCAGGAGTTCGCATGCAACTCAACCCTTCCGAAATCTCGGAACTGATCAAGACCCGGATCCAGAACCTCGACGTAACCGCGCATCTGCGCACGCAGGGCACCGTGGTGTCGGTGACCGACGGCATCGTGCGCGTGCACGGCCTGTCGGACGTGATGGCCGGCGAAATGCTCGAGTTTCCGCCGACCAAGAGTGGGCAGCCCACCTACGGCCTCGCGTTGAACCTCGAGCGCGACTCGGTCGGCTCGGTGATTCTGGGCGAGTACGAACACATCTCCGAGGGCGATACCGTCAAGTGCACGGGCCGCATCCTGGAAGTGCCGGTGGGCCCCGAGTTGATCGGCCGCGTCGTCAATGCGCTGGGCCAGCCGATCGACGGCAAGGGTCCGAC
>CAZXNF010000420.1:0-3660 GCA_964641785.1 uncultured Streptomycetaceae bacterium
ATCTCTGCTTTCCTAAATAAAATCCCAGATCCCTTAGCGACGTGAATAGTTACGTCGGGAGTTACATCAAATCCACGCATGGTCGCCTGACATTGCACTTCTTACCCGGTTACGCGCCCGACCTCAATCCAGACGAACTGGTCTGGAGCCACATCAAACGCACCGGCACAGCTCGGCGACCATTGCAAGCCGGCGAGCGCTTGATCGAACGCATCGACGCCGAACTCGCTGCAGTGCAACGCAATCCGAAACTGGTACGATCATTCTTTCAAGCGCCGTCCGTAGCCTATATTATGGACCGGTGAGTAAAGGCACTTCTTCACGGACGAATCAAATCTATCAAAACGATAGATTTTTATTTGTCCATTATTTTCAATGAGTTGAAATCGCCTTCCCGCGCGGGAGCACTGGGCGAACCATGATATTTCGCAATGTTGCGAAACTGCGACACCGCTGAGGCCGGCGGTCCGGCTGCAAGGCTGCCTACTGAGCTGCGGGCGGCAGCTTGGCCGTGAGTTCCTCGCGGCGCTGCAGCGCCGCGCTTGCGTAGCGAAGGTCGAGTGCCAAGCCCGTGCCGCGGTGGACGAGCTTGGAGCTGAAGTACGACGAATAGGCCCGCCCGGTTTCGAGATATTCGATCGTGCTCCACAGCAGCCACGCCGCAGGGTCGTCCGCCGGCGCAACCCCGTCCTGGTAGGGGTGCGGCGCCAGCAGCGGCATCGCGAAAGCATCGCCCGCCTGCTGCCGCGCCAGCGGCAGCAGGCGCTTGCCGGCCTGCATGGCTTCCTTGCGGCGGCCGGATTCCGCGGCCACGCGCACGAAGGACGCGAGCACGGCCGGCGCAACCCCGCTCGCCGACGCTTCGGCCAGCAACGCATAGGCGCGTTCGAGCGCTTCGACGCGGAGGTCGGGTGCTGCGGCCACGTCGTGCGCCAGCGCGTGCCAGCCCAGCGCTTCGGCGTAGCCGCGGGTGTGCGCCTCGCGGGGGGCGCGTTCAAACCAAGCCGCCCAGCGGGCCGCGTGTTCGTGGGCGTACGGCAGTGCGCCGATGCGCGCGAGCACGCGCGCCGGTGCGGCAGGTTGCGCGGCGGCGACCGGGGTGCCGGCCGCGAGGAAGCCGGCGGCGTTGAGTGCGGCGGCGCGGTCCGGCTTCGCGGCGAAAAGATTGAGCAGGAAAGGATCCGTTTCCTCCGCTTCGTAGAACGGCACCAGCACGTTCAGGCCCGGCACCAACCGATAGCAGGCGTAGCCGCGCCGCTCCAGCGGCGCGAAAATATCCTCGTTCAGTTCGCTGCCGTTCTTGAATTCCAGCATCAGCAGGGGCGATTCGCGGCTAAGGAAGCCCGCGCCGCCCCCCAGCACGTCCGCTTCCGCGCCTTCGGCGTCGATCTTCACGAAATCCACCTGCCCGATGCCGTGGTCCTGCGCCGCGCGATCGAGCGTGCGGACGGTGACGACCTGGCCACCGCCAGGGCCGGCGGCGGCGAGTTGCCGGCGTTCGGTGTCGTAGGGGGCCGTCAGCAATCCTTCGCCGTCCGCCCGGCCGATGGCGTACGGCAAGAGTTCCACGTTGGCCAGGCCGTTGGCCGCGATGCCTCGCGTCAGGTACGCCGCCACGTCCGCGCCCGGCTCGACGGCCCACACGCGCCCGCCGGGCCCGGCGCAGCGCGCAAGGCTCAGCGTATAGATCCCGTAGCTCGCGCCGATATCGAGCACGCGAAAACCGGGCCGCGCCCACGCGCGCACGAAGCGGATCTCTTCTTCGAACCAGTCGCCTTGTTCCAGCAGGACGTATGGCGTGATGCGCCGCAGGTCGTCGGGGACGACCACCCGCGTTCCATCCACCAGCGTGACAGTAAGGTCGGGTTGCATGCGGCTTAGACGAACAGGCGCGCGAGCTCCGCGCCGGGATCGGGGGCGCGCATGAAGGCTTCGCCCACCAGGAAGGCGTTAACGCCCGCTGCGCGCATGCGCGCCACGTCCGCCGGGGCGAGAATGCCGCTTTCAGTAATGACGAGATGGCCCTGTGGAACGCGGCCGTGCAGGGACAGCGTGGTGTCCAGTGACGTTTCGAAGGTGCGCAGGTTGCGGTTGTTGATACCGACCAGCGGGGTCTTCAGCGCCAGCGCGCGATCCAGTTCGTCGGCATCGTGAGCCTCCACCAGCACGTCCAGACCCACCGCGTGCGCCGTGGCCTCCAGCTCGGCCATACGCGCGGGTTCCAGCGCGGCGACGATGAGCAGGATGGCGTCCGCGCCGAGCGCGCGCGCCTCATACACCTGATACGGGTCGATGGTGAAGTCCTTGCGCAGGACCGGCAGCGCGCAGGCGCCGCGCGCAGCCTGCAGGTGCGCATCGCTGCCCTGGAAGAACAGCGTGTCGGTCAACACCGACAGGCAGGCCGCTCCGCCCTGCTCGTACGAGCGCGCGTTGAAGGCGGGGTCGTAATCGGCGCGCAGTACGCCCTTGCTGGGGCTCGCCTTCTTGCTTTCGGCGATGACGCCCGCGCGACCGGCGGCGATCTTCGCACGCAGCGCGGCTTCGAAACCGCGAGCGGGCGCCGCACTTTCGGCGGCGGCGCGCACGGCGGCGAGCGGACGTTGCGCCTGGCGGGCAGCGATCTCCTCGCGCTTGACGGTGAGGATGCGGTTCAGGATGTCGGGCATGTCTTCAGGCTCCGGGCTTTCGCGCAGCGACGTTGAGGCTGACGAGGCGCTCGCGGAAGCGGATTTCGCTGGCGTCGTCGAACAGGCCGAAGCGCTCCACCCGTTCGATCGCGGCAAAACCCTGCTGCTCGAGCAAGTCCTCGAGAATGTCCCAGGAGAGGCCCACCTTGTGGAAATCGTAGGCGTCCGACTGCCCGCCGAACATCATGCGCATGACGTCGAAGCGCTCCTGGCGGGAGAGCGCGCGGTCGGCGACCCATGCGCCGAGGACTTCAAGGTCCGGCACGCTGATGCGAAGCGTGCCCCCGGGGATCAGCACGCGGCGGATTTCGGTGAGGGCGCGGGGCAGGTCAACGTAGCCCAGGTGTTCCAGCACGTGCGAGGCGTAAACCTCGCTGACGCTGGCGTCGGCAAAGCGCGAGAGGTCGGTGCAGTCACCGACGTAATCGACACCCTGGCCGGCCTGCACGTTGAGGATCTTCCACTCGGGATGCGGGCGTGTGCCGCCGAGGTGCAGCCGGAGCGGCGCGGCGGCCGCGCCCCGTGCGCCTTTGAGCAGGCTGCCCAGCACGGCGACGGGCCAGACCTAGGCAGCCTGCGCGCGCGTATGCGCGGCGAAGGCGTCGACTTTGGCGCGAGCAGCACCCGAGGCGATCGCCTCGAGCGCCTGCTTCACGCCCTCGGCGTGGCTCGCGGCGAGGCCGGCAACGTAGATCGTCGCCCCGGCGTTGAGCGCCACGATGTCACGCGCGGGGCCGGATTTGTTATCGAGCGCCGACAACAGCATCGCCTTGGACTCTTCGACGTTGGCCACCCGCAGCGTGCTGACGGGATGGGCATCGAGCCCGAAATCGGCGGGCGTGACGGTGTATTCGCGCACCTCGCCGTTCTTCAGCTCGCCGACGAAGGTGTCGCCGGCGATGGAAATCTCGTCGAGGCCTTCCTTGCCGTGCACGACCATGACGTGCTCGCTGCCCAGCCGCCCGAGCACGCG
>CAZXNF010000421.1:0-2841 GCA_964641785.1 uncultured Streptomycetaceae bacterium
TGCGCCGGGCCAGCCCCTCGGCGATCGCGGTCTTGCCGACCCCGGCCTCGCCGACAAGCAACGGGTTGTTCTTGCGCCGGCGGCACAGCGTCTGCACCACGCGCTCGAGTTCGCGTTCGCGCCCGATCAGCGGATCGATCTTGCCCTGCGTGGCCATCTGGTTGAGGTTGAGCGTGTAGTTTTCCAGCGCCCCGCCCGGCGCGGCCTCCTGCTCGGACTCGGCTTCCTGCTCCGATTTGCTGGAGGAGGCCTGGGGCACCTTGCTGATGCCATGCGAGATGAAATTCACCACATCGAGGCGCGTCACCCCCTTCTGGTGCAGGAAGAACACCGCGTGGGAGTCCTTCTCGCCGAAGATGGCGACCAGCACGTTGGCCCCGGTGACTTCCTTCTTCCCGGAAGACTGGACGTGCAGGATGGCGCGCTGGATCACGCGCTGAAAACCGAGCGTCGGCTGGGTATCCGCCTCCTCGGTGGCGGGGATCGGGGTGTGTTCGGTGACGAACTCGGCGAGTTGCTTGCGCAGATCCTCGACATCGGTGCCGCAGGCGCGCAGCACTTCCGAGGCGGAGGGGTTGTCCAGCAGCGCAAGCAGCAGGTGCTCGACGGTGATGAACTCATGCCGTTTTTGCCGGGCCTCCATGAAGGCCATGTGCAGACTGACTTCGAGTTCCTGGGCGATCATTCAGTTTTTCTCCATCATGCAGCGCAAGGGATGCTGGTGCTGGCGGGCGTAGGCCGTGACCTGTTCGACTTTGGAGGCGGCGACATCACGCGGGTAGACCCCGCAGACCCCCGCGCCATCCTTGTGCACCTTGAGCATGACCTGAGTCGCCTGCTCGCGGCTCAGCGAAAAGAACTTCTGCAGAATCACCACGACGAAATCCATCGGCGTGTAGTCGTCGTTCAGCAGCACCACCTTGAAGAGGGGTGGCGGCTTGACCTTGGCCTTCTGGACCTCGAGGACGGTATCGTCGCGTTGCCGCGTAGCCACTATTGCCGCTGATGAGTCTGAGGATGATATTCGTGATTGCCGTAATCGCCGTGATTGTTGTCTGAACCACCGCCACCGCAACTGTTGCGAGGATACTGCGAAACTGTTCGGTCGTGCTGCCCTGAAAACTGTTTCCGCACCGCAACTTCCACTGCTATTTTGGGCATACCCCGGATTTTTGCAAGTGGCATCCGTCCTCCGCTCGCGGCGGCAGACACCCCCCAGCCCCAAAACCGGGAGCAAAGTCCGTGCCTTCCGCCACCCGGGCCGGTGCTTGACTTCCCGTGACGGATGCCCTAGAAAATGCGGAGTTGTTTGGCTTCAAGCTCTACGCCGTGCCGGCTTTACGCTCGATCACGCCCGTGGGCGCTTTCCTTGCCAGCCTGGGGGGGGCGTCGCGAGCGCTCGCTGGTTTTCCGGTATGCGGGTGTGCGATCTTGGAACACCAAACCGCGTCCGGAAGCGTTTTCCGGCAATTTGCATGGGGACGGCAGTATGGCAACGGGTACGGTCAAATGGTTCAACGACGCGAAAGGCTACGGTTTCGTCACTCCGGACGACGGCAGTGAAGATCTGTTTGCCCACTTTTCCGCGATACAGATGAACGGCTTCAAGACCCTCAAGGAAGGCCAGAAGGTGTCCTTCGAAGTCACGCAGGGACCGAAAGGCAAGCAGGCATCAAACATCCAGGCGGCCACTTAAAGCGCGCGCCGGACAGAATCCCAAAACAAAAGCCCGTGGGGGTCTTCCCCACGGGCTTTTTTTCGTACGGTTACCGCACCCTTGCGTGCCGGCAGTGGCCGGCCACGCGTTGCTACTTGTTACTTCGTGCCCCAGGGCTTGATCGCCGCCTTGAGCTGGAGGTAGCCGTCGATATACTTCGGCCGCTTGCCGCCGTAGATTTTGTCAAAGATCGCCAGCTGCGCATCGAGCCAGTCGGCGAGTTCCTGGTTGCCGGGATTCGCTGCCTTGTACGCTTCGTTGATCAGCACGAAGTGGATGCGCGGATCGTACGGCTGCTTCTCGCCACCGACGGTCTCGTCGCCGGCCAACAGGCGCAGCAGCATGGCATCGGCCGAACCCAGGGTCTGTTCGTAGATCGGCGCGCCTTCCACCCGGTACATGACGCTCGTCATGTCCTTGCCGTTTGTCATGGTGAAGCCCATGTCGGTCCACAGCTTCTTCATGTCCACTTTGGCGCCGGCCTTGTCGAGCACGATCTGGCCCCAGGCGCGCAGCACGTCAGGTGCGTCCGCCATCAGGTCGGTCAGCCGGTCACCGTCGAGGTCGGTCGCGTACACGATGCAGGGACGCTGCTGGATCATGTCGTGCAGCAGCAGGCCGAAATTGGTGTCGGAAATATGCTCGTAGACGTCCCCGCCCCAGTTTTCCATGCCGGCCTTGAAATCCTTCGGCAGCAGCGCCACGATGGCGTCGACGTTGGTCTTGTGTTCTTCGTAGGCATCCACCGAGTACTGGCGCTTGAGCTTGAACTTGGTGCCCTTGAGCAGCCAGCGGAATATGCCGGCGTTGACGGCGTCCTCCTTGGCCTGGGTCGGCTTGGTGGCCACGCGGCCGATCTGGCCGGTTTCGTGGACCATCTTCAGAAACAAGCGGGCGGCGTAGGCCATGCGCACGCCCGGCGTGTTCATCTCGGAGTGAATGTTGCCGGTGGCGGGGTCGACCTTGAATTTCTTGTTGTCCTGCGAATAGGGCAGGCCGGGCATGAAGCGGATGCTGGTAATGCCGCCGTAAGGACGGACGTTGCAGTAGACGCCGGCGGCGGTGCGCAGCGGCGCATTGGCGGATTTGCCCGCCACCACGACTTTTTTGCCGCCCTCGTTGAC
>CAZXNF010000421.1:2851-3651 GCA_964641785.1 uncultured Streptomycetaceae bacterium
GGTGTTGTCCATCTTGCCGAACCACTCAAGCGACACCAGCTTCGTGTCGTGGCGGAACTGCGCCATCATCGGCACGCCGAGGAAGGGCAGGCCGAGCACGTCGAGCGCCATGATCGTGCCGTTCAGCGCGAACATGTCGGTGAATGCATGCGCCACCGGCTTGACGCCGCCGGCGTTGCTGCCGCCTTCCCAGATCACCGCGTCGGTGAAGCCGCGCGGCTGCGCTTTCGAACGCTGGTAGATACCGTCCAGGGTTTTGAACAGGTCGCCGGATTGTTCCTCTTGGGCGATTTTCAGCAGATCCAGGGCTTGCGTCATGGTGCCTTGCTCTCCTTTCGGCTCGTGGTGCCCGGATTCGGCGCTGCACCGCACGTGCAGCAGACGACGGCGTTTGCGCGGAGCCGGGCGACCGGGGTGCGCATCGAAGCGGGTGGTGAGAAATGTGCGGAGCATCCGCAGCAGGCCCGGACGCGCACGGTGAAAGCGCGAATTATAGCAAAACGCCCCCCGTTCCCCTGTCCGCTGCCCTTGCGCCGGATGATGGAGTAAGCTGATGCTGCATCGCACCAACCCGCAGTTCATATCTTGCGCGCTGCAGCATCATGAGTAGAAGCAAACGGCAGATTACAAAATGCAATTTCACAATACGAAATTGGTAGTTTATTACCAACTCCGTTCATAAAACCTCTTTCCTCCGCGAGGCCCCCATGTCCAGCCACCCCCACCTCCCCGCCGGCGTGCAGGTCCTCGGCACCATCACGGCGGATTACGCTCAGATACTGACCCCCGACGCACTTGCC
>CAZXNF010000422.1:0-3637 GCA_964641785.1 uncultured Streptomycetaceae bacterium
CGTCACGTTCTGGGGTGCGCTGGCCATGGGGTTGACCGCTGGCGTCGGAACTCTGCTTGGAACAGTGGTGTGAACGAATACAACGAATAGGATATTAATATTTTGAGGAGGTAACAATGCATAAAATGTCGAGCACAGTGGAAATCCTTGGACTAAGCAAACCGCCGATCGCCATCGGCTTTTTCGAGTCGCCGCCCGCTGGCGTACCTCGGTGGGAAGGCGGGTCGGTTGCTGCGGGTTGCGTCTTCTGGGACAAAGCCATGAACGGGCAGACCTTTTATACGATTCCATCCGATCATTACAACTGCGCGGTTGGAAGTTACACCCACAACATCGCGCTGCCGGCGGAGCGCGCGCACGAACTGAATGACACGATTGCGTTCATGACTGAAAACAACTACGTCGCCACCTCTGAAGTGCCGGACATCCCCACACTGGCCAAATCCCCTGGAGCTGTGGCCTACGGCCCGGTGGACCGGGCCGGCTTTAAACCTGATGTGGTGCTGATTGCGGCGAAACCGGCGCAGGCCATGCTGATTTACGAAGCCGCCATCAAGGCGGGGGCAGGTAGCGCTCTCACTAATGCGCTTGGTCGCCCGGCCTGCGCTGTCCTGCCACTGACAATGACCAACGGCCAGGCGTCAATCTCACTCGGCTGTAAAGGCAGCCGGACTTTTACCGGCCTGCCGGACGAAGAAATGTATGTGGCCATTCCCGGTGGCCAATGGGAAGCTGTCATCGAGAAAGTCACCGAAACGCACCAAGCCAGCTTGGCGATGGAAAAGTATTACTCGGATCGAAAGACCCAGATTGCCCGCTGAGGGCTAAAAACGTAGCGACTGGCCCTGGGTCAATATTCAATCGGCAGGGTGGGTCAATATTCAATCAGCGCCAACACTCCAGCTTCCCTGACGGGTCGAGATCCAAGATCGGGGCGCAACGAACCTTGCGCCCGACCGGGTGCGAAGCAGGGGAAGGCGCCAGAATGGGTAGGGCGCTGTCTTCAATTCTTGCACTCGCAGTCTATAGCACTTAGTGCTATAAATGGGCCGAGAGAGCAAGCATGGCAATCTACAAAACCCGATGGTTTGACCGTTGGGCCAGAAAACATAACCTGAGCACGCGTGCCCTTTGCGAAGCGGTGCGCGAAATGGCGGCTGGACTGTATGAAGCGGATTTGGGTGGCGGGCTACTGAAAAAACGGATTGCCCGTTCAGGACAAGGTAAAAGCAGCGGATTTCGCACGCTGGTGGCGACCAACAAGGGAGGCCGATGGTTTTTCGTGTTCGGTTTTCCCAAAAAGGGGCGCAGCAACATCGACAAGAACGTCGGAAGATGCCTTGAAGAGACTTGCCGCGCATTTATTGTCGCTGACGCTGCTGGCGTTAGCCAAGGCACAAGGTGCCGGTGAATTGATGGAGGTACATTGCGATGCGCAAGACTAAATCGGCAATTCTTGAGGCCGTGCACGAAACGGCCAAGGGGCTTCATGCTGCTGGCGTGATGGAGCAGGTTACGCTGCGCGAATTCGACCGGCTGTGTCTGCCACCGGTCGAGCCTTTGTCTCCTAGCAAGATCAGAAAAATTCGGGTTCAGTCGCGTGTCAGCCAGGCGGTATTTGCTGCGCTCCTGAATACCAGCGTCTCGACGGTTCAGAAGTGGGAGATCGGTCAGAAGCGCCCCACTGGAACGGCGCTGAAGTTGCTCCACCTCGTGCGGAAGCGTGGTCTCGAAGTCGTCGCGTAGCGTGAATTTTCTTCGACTGAATCAACGCTGCCGATAGTCCTCGATAGATGCTGAATGCTAATTTCGGGTATCAGATGCAAATGACGGTAGATCTGACGGTAGAAATGCTACTCACTGAAAATAGTTCTATACGTGACAACGGTTTAGAAGCGCCGTTGATGATTGAGTGGGAGTGACGTCCCTCAGTCGTCAGCTCGCGCAATGGGTGGCGCATCTGAGATACGAGGACCTGCCGCCGCCGGTCATAGACCGCGTCAAGGGCGTCACGCTGCATTGCCTGTCGTCCATCCTGCTCGGCTCGCAAACCAAGCCCGCCCGGGATGCCCACGACCTCATCAACGAGGAAGAGGCGGGCGTGCAGAACGGCGCCACCATCATGGTGTACGGCGGCAAGGTCACGCGGGGCGGCGCAGCGTTCGTCAATTCCGAAATGGCGTTCTCCGGTGGCAAGTGGGACACCTTCCGCATGTTGATGCATCCGGGCACGAGCGTGATCCCTGGCGCCTTTGCGGCTGCGGAGGCCACCGGTGCTTCCGGCAAGGAGTTCATCACCGCCGTCGCGGCGGCCTATGAAGTGATGGAGCGGATGGCGGCGGACGTTATTCCGACGCTGATGGCGCGGGGGTTCCATGCAAGTCCGGTCTTCGGCATTTTCGGCTCCGCGATCGCCATCGCGAAGCTCTTCAAGCTCGATGAAGAACAGACCAACAGCGCGATCGCGCTGTGCGTCAGCATGGCTGGTGGCAACCTCGAAGGCGCGCGCAGTGGCGGTCGCGCGTTGCGGGAGGGGGCCGCGGTGCGCAACGCGATGATAGCGGTCGCCCTGGCGCGGCAGGGGCATGTCGGGGGTGAGACGACCCTGGAAGGCGAAGCCGGCTTCTATCATGCCTTCGTCGGCAACAACCGCGGCGAGCTGACCTACAGCTTCGACGGCAAGATCAAGACGGACCTCGCGGCGATCGCCAAGGGCCTGGGATCGGAATGGCTGATGCTGGAGACCCATTACCGCATCTATTCCATCTCCGGCTACAACATCGCCCACGTCGAGCTGACTGCGAAGCTGTGCAAGGACCGCGACATCCGCTACGAAGACATCGACCGCATCGAAGCGCTGGTCAACTGGCTGGAAACGCAGTATCCGAGTCCGGCGTTCCCGGTCCGCCGGGAAGACCAGATTCACAAGCCGGGCAGCACCTCGTATTACCTGGCCTGCGCTGCCGTGACCCGCGACTTCCCGATGTTGCGCGAATGGGCGCCGCAGACCGCCAGCGCGGGGGATCCGCCGGAGGCGCTGGAACTCCTGAAGCGCGTGACGATCATCCCGACCCACGAAATGACGCTGTTCGGGCCGCGTATCACGATCTATCTGAAGAACGGCAAGAGCCACACGGTGCAGGGCACCGGCCGCGAGTTCATCTGGGACTTTGACGAGCAGGCGAATCGCATCCGGCCGATCACGTCCGGGTTGCCGATTCCCGCACCGCAATTCGAGGCGATCATCGAGGGTTGCCGGAACCTCGATCAGCAAAAACGCGCGGACGCGCTCGTCAAGTTGATGTTGAAATAGGCTCGCTGCGCGGGTCCCGTAGACTAACAAGCAATAAAACAACGGTTCACGGAGCACGGAAAGCTCCACATGTCATGAAACTTCATATCACCCCCGGCTCACCTTACTCGCGGATCGTGCGCATGGTGATCATCGAGAAAGGGCTGCAAAGCCGGGTCGACATCATTGCCGCCCAGACGCGCCTTGCGGACAGTCCGTACTACCGCATCAATCCGTCGGGTCGCGTCCCCTATCTGATCCGTGACGACGGCGTCGGCCTGGAAGAGTCCGCGGCCATTTGCGCCTACCTCGATCAACTCGATGGCCAGCCGGTGTTCAATCTCC
>CAZXNF010000423.1:0-1019 GCA_964641785.1 uncultured Streptomycetaceae bacterium
GCTTCATGCGTGCGGCCAGGTCAGGATGAGTGCCGCGAAGGGCAAGGCCGCCGTCAGCGCATCTGCGCGGTCCAGCACGCCGCCGTGTCCGGGCAGCAGGCGTCCGCTGTCCTTGACCTGCGCGCGGCGCTTCAGCCACGACTCGAACAGATCGCCGACGATGCCCAACCCGACCAGCACGAAGGCGAGAACCATCCAGCGCGCGCCGGCAATCGGGGGAAAATCCTGCGCCACCCACGGTTGCATCGCCCAAGCATACACCGCGACAGCAAGCATCGCACCGGCCACACCCTCCCAGGTCTTGCCCGGACTGACCGCGGGAGCCAGTTTGTGCCGCCCCCACCGGCGGCCACACAGATAGGCCGCGGTATCCGCGACCCAGACGACGCCCAGTACCATCAGGAATCCACGCGGCTGCGCCTGCAGCAGCACGAAGGCCCAGAAGGTCGGGATCAGCACGATCGCGCCGCAGACCAGCACCTGCACGCGCGTCATCGTCCGTGCGGGCCGCACCAGTATCGGCAAGGCGACGATCAGCCAGAATGAGGCGTTGAGCGCGAGGGGCGCCGCTACGGCATAGCCACCGCCGACCGGCACGCCGACCAGCAGCGCCGTTGCGGCAGCCGACAGCGCCAGCGCGTACGCCAGCGTGCCACGCGGCCCGAGTCCCGCCAGCCGGCCCCACTCGAAGCTCGCGACTGCAATGGCGCCCACCATCAGGGCCCCCCAGCCCGGCCGCGGCAGCCAGAAAAGCGCCGAGACCAGCGCCGCAAGCAGCACGATACCGGTCAGCACCCGCTGGCCCAGCATGTAGGAGTACCGTCGTGCGGCGCAGGGGCGGCCTCAGCCGCCGCCTTCCGCCGTGTTGAGCGCGACGAGGGACGGCATGGCGCCAGCGAGCAATTGCTCGCTGGTGCGTCCGAAACGCCGCTCCCGGCGCTGGAAGGAAGCGATCGCCGCATCCAGCGCGGCGGCGTCGAATTCGGGCCAGGGCAGATCGGTGAAATAGAACTCCGTGT
>CAZXNF010000423.1:1029-2418 GCA_964641785.1 uncultured Streptomycetaceae bacterium
GTTCTATTTCACCGATCTGCCCTGGCCCGAATTCGACGCCGCCGGTGCGGATGAAAAGGTCGGGTTCCGGCGCGTCGGCGAGGGCCAGATACGGCGCCAGGTCGCTCTCGCCAAAATGGGCGGTCGCGAGTTCGGGCCGCGCGGCCAGCATGGCCTGCACCGCCCGCAGCACGTCCCAGCGCCCGCCATAGTTGACGGCAACCGTCAGCGTCAGCCGGCGGTTGCCGGCGGTCAGCGCGGTCGCGTCGTCGATCAGGCGCTGGAGCCGCGGCTCGAAGGGCGACGGGTCGCCGATGATGCGAAATCGGATGCCGTTCGCGTGGAGCTTGGCGACCTCCTGCTCCAGCGAACGCACGAACAGCCCGAGCAGAAACGACACTTCCTCGGGCGGACGCCGCCAGTTTTCGCTCGAAAAAGCGAACAGGGTGAGATGCTCGATCCCGCGTTCGACGCAGGTGCGCACCGTCTGGCGCACGTTCTCGACGCCGCGGGCGTGGCCTGCAACCCGCGGCAGGAAGCGCTGCGTGGCCCAGCGGCCATTGCCATCGAGAATGATCGCCACGTGGCGCGGGACGAGCCGCGGCGGCGGCACGCTCTGGGTCGAACTCATCGGTGCCATCGTGTGGGCGGGCCCAGGCGCCGGTCAGACCGCGAGCAGGTCCGTTTCCTTGGCTTGCAGCAGCTTGTCGATCTCGGCGACGTGCCGGTCGGTCAGCTTCTGGACCTCGTCCTGGGCACGGCGCTCGTCGTCTTCCGCCGCTTCCTTCTTTTTCAGCAGATCCTTGAGGTGGTTGTTGGCGTCGCGCCGGATGTTGCGCACCGCAACGCGCGCGTTCTCCGCCTCCCCGCGCACCACCTTGACCAGGTCCTTGCGCCGCTCTTCGGTCAGTGCCGGCATCGGCACCCGCACGGTGTCGCCCATGCTCGCGGGATTGAGTCCGAGGTCGGAGTCGCGGATCGCCTTCTCCACCGGCCCGAGCATGTTCTTTTCCCACGGCGTGACGCCGATCGTGCGCGCATCGAGCAGCTTGACCGCCGCCACCTGTGACAGCAGCGTCGGCGTGCCGTAGTAGTCCACGCTGATGTGGTCGAGCAGCCCGGTATGCGCACGGCCCGTGCGCACCTTGCCGAGATCCGCCTTCAGCGTCTCGATCGTCTTGCCCATTTTCTGCTCGGCGTTCTTGCGCACATCAGCAATCATCGGTCTCTCCCGTCCGCGTCGATAAGAACAGGCTCACGCGTGCACCCGCGTACCTTCGTCCTGCCCCAGCACCACCCGCTTCAGCGCCCCCGATTTGAAGATGCTGAACACGATGATCGGCAGCTTCTGGTCGCGGCACAGGGCCAGCGCGGTGGCGTCCATGACCTTCAGGTTCTTGATGATGGCCT
>CAZXNF010000423.1:2428-3636 GCA_964641785.1 uncultured Streptomycetaceae bacterium
GTTTTCGGATCGGCCGTGTAGACGCCATCGACCTTGGTCGCCTTGAGGACGATCTGCGCCTCGATCTCGCGCCCGCGCAACGCGGCGGCCGTATCGGTCGTGAAGAACGGATTGCCGGTGCCGGCGGCGAAGATGACGACCTTGCCCTCTTCGAGGTAGCGGATGCTCTTGCCCCGGATATAGGGTTCCACCACCGGTTCGATGTTGAGCGCCGACTGCACGCGCGCGTTCAGGCCCGCTTGTCGCATCGCGTCCTGCAGGGCCAGGGCGTTCATGACGGTCGCCAGCATCCCCATGTAATCGGCGGTCGCGCGGTCCATACCGGCCGCGCCCAGCGCGACCCCGCGGAAGATGTTCCCGCCGCCGATCACCACGCCCACTTCCACTTTAAGGGCCACGACTTCCGCAATTTCACGCACGATGCGGTCCACCGTCGGGCGGTGGATACCGTAGGCCTCGTCGCCCATCAGCGCTTCCCCGCTCAGTTTGAGCAGGATGCGCTGGTAGGCGGGTGTCGGGGCAGTGTCGGGCATGGGCTCAGGCAGCCTTGCTGTCCGCGCTTTTGCGGGCCTGCTCCGCCTGTGCCTTTACTTCGGCCGCAAAATCGTCCTTCTTCTTCTCGATGCCTTCGCCGACGACGTAGAGCTGGAACCCGCTCACGCTGGCGCCCTTGGACTTCAGCAGCTTCTCGATCGTTTCCTTGTCGTTCTTCACGAAGGGCTGCCCGAGAAGCGTGACTTCCTTCAGGAACTTCTGCACCGAGCCATCGACGCGCTTGGCGAGGATCTCCGGCGGAATCGGCTTGCCCGCCTTGGCGGCATCCTCCGCGGCCTTCTCGCCCGCGACACGGCGCTCGGCTTCGATCAGTTCGGGCGGCACGCCGGAAGCATCCAGCGCCCGCGGCTTGGTCGCCGCGATGTGCATGGCGAGATCCCTGCCCAGTTCGGCATCGCCGCCGACGACGTCGACCAGCACGCCGATCTTCGATCCGCCGTGGATGTAGTTCGCGAGCCGCCCCTTCGCCTCGATGCGTGCGAAGCGACGGATGCTCATGTTCTCGCCAATCTTGCCGACCAGCGCGGTGCGCGTCGTCTCGACGGTGCCCGTGCCAAGCGGCAATGCGGCCAGGGCCGCGACATCGGCCGGATTGCGCGCGGCCACCAGCGCGGCAAGATCCTGCGCGAAACCGTGAAGGGTGACGACGAGTT
>CAZXNF010000424.1:0-3631 GCA_964641785.1 uncultured Streptomycetaceae bacterium
GGCGCCGAAGGACTTCGCGATCTACAGCGGCGAAGACGCCACCGGTCTGCCGCTGATCCTGATGGGCGGCCACGGCGTGATCTCGGTGACGGCGAACGTCGCGCCAAAGCTGATGCATGAGATGTGCGCTGCGGCGCTAGCCGGCGACCTGCCGCGCGCGCGTGCGGCGAACGACAAACTGCAGGGGCTGCACAAGCAGCTTTTCTGCGAAGCTAATCCGATTCCGGTGAAATGGGCGCTCGAGCAGATGCGGCGCATCAAGCCCGGTATCCGGCTGCCGATGCTGCCGCTGACCGGCGAATGCCACGCCCGCGTGCTGGGCGCGATGCGCGCCGCCGGCGTGGCGGGTTAAGCCGGGCCGACGGAGGAGGCGCACATGATCCTGCGGATGTTGAAAGCAAGGCCGGCCTGGCTGGTCGTCGCCGCCGGCTGCTGCGCACTCGCCGGCTGCAAGACGCTCGGGCTCGACAACATTCCGGGCACCAAAATCGATTACAAATCGGCGACGCAGATTCCCACCCTGGAGATCCCCCCCGACCTGACGCGTCCACAGGGCGACGAGCGCTTCAACGTCCCGGGCAAGCCCGCCAGCGGACGGGGCACGGCGACCTATTCCGAGTACGAGCAGAAGCGCGGCGGGCCCGCCGCCCAGCAGCAGTCCGCGGCGCCGACCGCCGTGCTGCCTCGACCCGAAGGCGTGCGCCTTGAGCGGGCGGGCGACCAGCGCTGGCTGGTGGTGAACGGCTCGCCGGACCGGGTCTGGCCCGTCGTCAAGGAGTTCTGGGCGGAGACCGGCTTCGTGCTGCGCGTCGAGGAGCCCGCGGCCGGCATCCTCGAAACGGACTGGGCGGAGAATCGCGCACGCATCAACGACGGCGTCATGCGCTCACTGTTCGGCAACCTGACCGACTACATCTATTCGACCGGCGAGCGCGACAAGTTCCGCACGCGCCTCGAACCGGGCGCAGACAAGGACACCACGGACATCTACATCAGCCACCGCGGGATGGTGGAAACCAGCGTCTCCGCGATCAGCGAGCAGACCCGCTGGACACCGCGGCCCGCGGACCGCGAACTCGAAGCCGTAATGCTGCAGCGCCTGATGGTCCGCTTCGGCGCGCTGGATGCCAGGGCCCGCGAGCAGGTGCGGGCGGCCAACGTCAAGCCGACGGCAGAGCAGCAGGCGGCCGCCCCTGGCTACGCGCTGCTGCTCAAGGGTCAGGACGGCGTGGGCGTGCTGTCGGTCAACGACCAGTTCGACCGGGCGTGGCGCCGCGTCGGACTCGCGCTCGACCGCGTCGGCTTCACGGTCGAGGACCGCGACCGTTCCAAGGGCCTCTACTACGTCCGTTACGCGGACACTGACGCGTCGACCAAGAAGGAGAACGAGGGCTGGCTGTCCAAGCTCAAGTTCTGGGGCGGCAGCAGTGACCAGAAGGTGAGAAGCGAGCAGTACCGCATCCGCGTCAAGGAAATCACGCAGTCGAGCGAGGTAAGCGTCCTGAACAAGGAAGGCACGCCCGACAACTCCGAGACCAGCCGGCGCATCCTCGGGCTGCTGTATGACCAGCTGAAGTGAGGCGGGAGGCGTGAAGCGTGAGGGGAGCGGAGAAAGACGAGAGACGAAAGAAGAGAGACAAGGGCTAAACCGCGCGCCTGACGCATTTTCCTCTATCGCCTCTCCTCTCTCTTCTCTCCGCCGTTCTCGCCGGTGATGCGCTTCGCATCACTCGGCTCCGGCAGCGCAGGTAACGCGCTGCTCGTCGAAGCCGGATCGACCCGTCTCCTCATCGATTGCGGTTTCTCCGCCACCGAGGCGGCTTCCCGACTGCAGCGCATCGGCGTGGAACCCGGCAGCCTGACAGCCATCCTGGTCACGCACGAGCACGACGACCACGCGGGCGGCGTCGCGCGGTTGTCGCGCCGTTACCAGGTACCGGTATGGATGACGGCGGGCACGCTGCGCGCGCTCGACGGCGCTTTCAGCAAGCTCGAGACCCTGCAGACCTTCGACAGCCATGTGCCCTTCGCCATCGGCGACATCCAGATCACGCCGTATCCGGTGCCGCACGATGCGCGCGAGCCCGCGCAGTTCGTGTTCGGCGATGGCGCGCGCCGCCTGGGTTTGCTGACGGACGCCGGCAGCCTCACCGCGCACATGGTGCGCACCCTGTCGGGGCTCGATGCCTTCGTCCTCGAATGCAACCATGACCGCGCGCTGCTGGAGAACGGGCCCTATCCCGCCTCGCTGAAGGCGCGCGTCGGCGGCCGCTTCGGGCACCTCGCCAACGAGACGGCGGCGCAATTGCTGGCCGCCATCGACCGCGGGCGCCTGCAGCACGTGATCGCGGCGCATCTCTCGCGCCAGAACAACCGTCCGGAACTGGCCACCGCTGCGCTGGCGCCGGTGCTCGGCTGCAGCGAGGATGAAATCACGGTCGCCGACCAGCACACCGGTTTCGGCTGGCGCGAGTTGTCGTGACCTGACTGTGGCGACCGCCGCGCCCGTACGACAAAACGGCCTGGGCGAACCCAGGCCGTTGTACGCTGCGAGCCAGTCCGATTACTTTTTCGTCGCCGCTTTGCTCGCGTCTTCCGTGCTGGAGGACGGAATGGCGGGCGTGGAGCCGGTCGTTGCAGGCGCCGCGTCTTTCTTCTCATCCTTCGCATCGGGGGTCGGCGCGGGCACCGGAGCCGGGGCGGGCGCGGCGGCCGGCACGGGCGCGATTGCCGGGGCGGGCGCGGCGGCTTTGGGTTTGTCGGCGGGTTTGTCGCCGCAGGCGGCGAGGCCCAGGGCCAGCAGGGCGGCAATCAGGGTCGAACGTTTCATGTTGAATCCTTGGTGGATAGTGTGTGGACGTGCCGAGAACGGCGGAGCGGGAAGGCAGGTATCGGCTCGGCAACACGCGTCTGTCGCGGCCGCTTTGTTGAAAAAAATCGCGCTGTGCTCCCCGCACCAGCCAAGCCCCAAGTTTACCTTTCCACGCCCTTCATTCCAAGCCGGACTGCGCTACAGACCAAGGGTGGTGGCGGCCGCGGCGGGGCTGGAGGCTTCCCAGATCTCCGCGAAGCGTTTGCGCATGAGCTGTGTAGCGGCGAGGTCGGCCCGGGTGACGACGCCGCGCGTGTCATCAAAATGAAACCGGTGCACGAACAGCAGGTCGTCGGCGATGGCGAACGGGTCGTAGACGCGCCGGGCCGCGGGGAGGGTGCGGCGGATGGCCATCGCGTGGCTGAACTGCTTGAACAGCAGCATCAGCCGCGGGCAATCGCGCACCAGGTTGCAGGTGTCGTGCAACACGATCTCGAGGCGGTTGGTGCGGCGCTTGAGCAGGAAGGTGCGCAGGCGTTCGTGGCGGGCAGGCGTATTCCAGGCCTGCGTCAACGCGCGGTCGAACAGCCGGATGTGCGCATCGGCTTCTGCGATCAGTGCGTCGATCGCCGCCTCGATCTCGACGCCGCCCGCGAGCGGCCGGTCGCCGGGCATCAGTTCTGGAGGGACTTCTTTCATCTGGAAGCGGGTGAAGGGAAATGGGTGATGAGTAAAGGGTGAAAAGCGCAGGTGCTTATAGCCGTTTACCCATTACCCATTACCCATTACCCATTACCCATTACCCATTACCCATTACCC
>CAZXNF010000425.1:0-3610 GCA_964641785.1 uncultured Streptomycetaceae bacterium
GGAGGTCGGCGCCGGCACCTCGCACACCGCGACCTTCCTGCGCGCGCTGGGGCCCGAACCCTGGCGCGCCGGCTACGTGCAGCCCTCGCGCCGGCCCAAGGACGGCCGCTACGGCGACAACCCCAACCGCCTGCAGCACTACTACCAGTACCAGGTGGTGCTGAAGCCCTCGCCGCCCGACATCCTCGATCTCTACCTCGGCTCGCTCGCCGCGATCGGCGTCGATCCCAAGGTCCACGACATCCGCTTCGTCGAGGACGACTGGGAAAACCCCACGCTCGGCGCCTGGGGCCTCGGCTGGGAAGTCTGGCTGGACGGCATGGAAGTGACGCAGTTCACCTACTTCCAGCAGGTCGGCGGCATCGACTGCAAGCCGATCACCGGCGAGATCACCTACGGCCTCGAACGCCTCGCCATGGTCCTGCAGGGCGTGGAGAACGTCTTCGACCTCGTGTGGACGCCGGGTGCCAACGGCAAACTTCTCTACCGCGACGTCTACCACCAGAACGAAGTCGAGCAATCGACCTATAACTTCGAGCAGTCGGACGCGGCGATGCTGTTCCGCCACTTCGCGGACCATGAGGCCGAGGCCAAGCGCCTGATCGAGGCGAAACTCGCGCTGCCCGCCTACGAACGGGTGCTGAAGGCCGCCCACTGCTTCAACCTGCTGGACGCGCGTGGCGCGATCTCGGTGACCGAGCGCGCCGCCACCATCGGCCGCATCCGCAACCTCGCGCGCGCGGTGTCGCAGGCCTACTTCGATTCCCGCGTGCGCGCCGGCTTCCCGCTGTCGCCGCCCGCGCAACTGGCTGGGCTGGGCATCGACCTCAAGGCGCTGCAGGCGGCGCTCACGGAACGGGCGCCGGCATGAAACCGCTCCTCGTCGAACTGTTCACCGAAGAACTTCCGCCCAAGGCCCTGCAGCGGCTGGGAGAGGCGTTCGCGAACAACCTGGCTGCTGGACTACGCGCGCGCAAGTTGGCGGACATCGACGCCAGCGTGACGTCTTTCGCGACCCCCCGGCGTCTCGCAGTACGGATTTCACAGGTGCGCGAGGTCGCGCCCGACGAACCATTCACCGAAAAGCTGATGCCGGTCGCGGTCGGCCTGAAAGACGGCCAGCCGACCCCCGCTCTTCTGAAAAAACTCGCAGCGAAGCACCTTTCGCACGTCGATCCCGCAACCCTCGAACGGGAACATGACGGTAAAACCGAACAGCTCGTCTATCGAGCGATTGCGAAGGGTTCCTCCCTGCAGGTCGGGCTGGAAGCGGCGCTTGAAGAGACCTTGGAGTCGCTGCCGATCGCAAAAGTCATGGGCTACCAGCTCGCCGACGGCATCACCACCGTGCACTTCGTGCGCCCCGCGCATAGCCTGCTCGCGCTGCATGGCGCGGACATCGTGCCGGTGTCGGCGCTGGGCCTCACTGCCGGTCGCATCACGCACGGCCACCGCTTCCAGGGCGTGAAGGACATCACGGTCGACAACGCCGACGCCTACGAGGATGCCCTCGCCGCGCACGGCAAAGTCACCGCCTCTTTCACGGTTCGCCGCGCCGAGATCGACCGCCAGTTGCGCGTGCAGGCCGCCGCACTCGGTGCCTCGCTGGGCGATGAGACCGACGTCGCACCGCTGCTGGATGAAGTGACCGCACTGGTCGAACAGCCGGCCGTGTACGCGGGCGCTTTCGACGCGGAGTTCCTCGCGGTGCCGCCGGAATGCCTGGTGCTGACCATGCGCGCGAACCAGAAATACTTCCCGCTATTCGACGCCGCCGGCCAGCTGACCCACCGCTTCCTGATCGTCAGCAACATGCAGGTGGCGGACCCGCGCGCCATCATCGAAGGCAACCAGCGCGTGATCCGCCCGCGGCTGGCGGACGCGCGCTTCTTCTTCGAGACCGACCAGAAGACGAAACTGGCCGACCGGGTGCCGCAGTTGGCGAATGTCATCTACCACAACAAGCTCGGCAGCCAGGGCGAGCGCATCGCACGCGTGCGCACGCTCGCCACCGCCATCGCGCGCCTGCTCGGCGCCGATCCCGCGCAGGCTGACCGCGCGGCGCTGCTCGCGAAGGCCGATCTCGTCACCCACATGGTCGGCGAATTTCCCGAACTGCAGGGCATCATGGGCCGCTATTACGCGCTGGCCGACGGCGAGGACGCGGCGGTCGCCAACGCGATCCGCCAGCACTACCAGCCGCGGTTCGCGGGCGATGCACTGCCGACCGGCGCGGTCTCGATCGCCCTCGCGCTCGCCGACAAGCTCGAAACGCTGGCGGGTCTGTTCGGCATCGGCCAGCAGCCGACCGGCGACAAGGATCCCTTCGCGCTGCGCCGGCACGCGCTGGGGGTGATTCGCCTGTTGGTGGAAGGTGAACTCGCCGTGCCCCTGCCCGACTTGGTCGGCGCCGCCTTCGCGGCCTTCCCGGCCGGCCTGCTCGGCGACAAACAGGCCGAACTCGAGCACTTCATCCATGAGCGGCTGCGCGGCACCCTGCGCGACGAAGGCTATAGCGCCAACGAAACCGAAGCCGTGCTGTCGCTGCTGCCCGCGCGGCTCGATGCCGTGCCGAAGCAACTCGCCGCCGTGCGCGCCTTTGCCGGCCTCGCGCAAGCCGCAAGTCTCGCGGCGGCGAACAAGCGCGTGGTGAACCTCCTGAAGCAGGCCGAAGCCAAGGGCGAAACCTTCGCGGCCGTCGATGCCGCACAACTGGCCGAACCCGCCGAGCAGGCGTTGTATGCGGCCCTGCGCGAGGCCGCGGGCCGCGCGTCACCGCTGTTCGAGCGCGGCGATTACACCGGGTACCTGAAGGCCTTCGCGGTGCTGAAGGGCCCGGTGGACGCGTTCTTCGACACGGTCATGGTCAACGCTGAGGACTCGGCGCTGCGCCGCAACCGCCTCGCCCTGCTGGCGGAACTGCGGCGCGAGATGAACCGCGTGGCGGACCTCTCCAAGCTGGCCGCCTGAGCCGCCATGCCCGGCAGCAAACTCGTCATCCTCGACCGCGACGGCGTCATCAACGTCGACAGCGCGGACTTCATCAAGCGGCCGGAGGAATGGAAGCCGATCCCGGGCAGCCTGGAAGCCATCGCACGGCTCAACCAGGCCGGGTACCGCGTGGTCATCGCCACCAACCAGTCCGGCGTCAGCCGCGGTCTGCTCGACATGCCGACGCTGAACGCGATCCACGACAAGATGCACAAGGCGGCCGCGCACGTTGGCGGCCGCATCGACGCCGTCTTCTACTGCCCGCACGCGCAGGACGCCAACTGCAGTTGCCGCAAGCCGAAGCCGGGGCTGCTCCTCGACGTCGCCCACCGCTTCAACGCCGACCTGAAGGGGGTACCCAGCATCGGCGACTCGCGGCGCGACCTGGAGGCCGCGGTGGCCGTCGGCGCCGCGCCCATCCTCGTGCTTACCGGCAAGGGCCGGCAGACGCTGGCGGACGGCCCGCTGCCGACCGGCTCACGCACGGCCGCTGACCTCGCCGCGGCGGCCACCCTCGTCATTGGCTGAGCGCGCGAGCGCCGACAGTCGCGCGCCGGCCGGTAAGGGCGCGCGACTGTCGGCGCTCGCGCGCTCCTGCGCCTTCGCCCTGCTGCAGATC
>CAZXNF010000426.1:0-3608 GCA_964641785.1 uncultured Streptomycetaceae bacterium
GCGGCGAAAGCCGGGCTGCCGACGAGCAGGCTGGGCGAGGTGGTCGTCATCACGATGTGCTCGAAAGAGGCGAAAATGTCCGGCGTCTGCTTGTACAGGTGGTTCATGACCGCGTAAGGATCCGCCACGATCAGCAGCGTGTAGCCGTCCGGCGCGGCGCGCGCCACCTCCGCCGCGCCGATGGCGCCGGCGGCCCCGCCCTTGTTGTCGACGATGATTGGCTGGCCCATGAACTCGGCAAACTTCGGTTGCAGCATCCTTGCGAGCACGTCGGACGTGCCGCCCGGGGGAAACGGCACGACGAGGCGCACCGGCCGGGACGGATAGCCCTGCGCATGGGCGGGAAGCGTCGCCGCCAGCATCGCGACGAGGCAAACGGCGCCGGCTGCGAACGCGCGGCAAAGCACTTCAATCCGGTGCATCAGTCTCTCCCCGCAGGTGTCGTCGAATGAGATGGCGAAAGTCTAGCCGAACACGCGGCGCATCGTGTTGCGAGCCGCATGCATTCCCGGCATAGTCGTCGGCCTTGCGAACATCGCGCGGAGTTTCACCATGTTGAAGATGTGGGGCCGGCCGACTTCCACTTGCACGCAGCGCGTGCTGTGGACGCTCACCGAGGCCGAAGTGCCGTATCAGCTCACGCTCGCGAGCGCGACGATGGGTGCGAAGGGCCACATCTGGCTGGGCCAGACGCCCTACGGCATCGTGGACACCGAGGCCTACCGCGCCATTAATCCGAACGGCTCGATCCCCACCATCGACGATGGCGGCTTCATCCTGTGGGAATCGAACGCGATCGTCGCCTACGTCGCGCGTCGCTACGCGCCCGCCAGGCTGTTCGGCGGGAGCGAGCAGACGTTCGCTCGCGCGCTGCAGTGGATGATGTGGACCAACTACAGCCTGGAGCCGGCGATGAGCGCGCTCATCGACCACCTCGAGCGGCTTCCGGTGGAGAAGCGTTCCGCCCAGGTGGTCGAGGAGCATAGGCAGGTGATGGCGGAGAAGATGACGCTGATCGAGGGGCAGTTCGCGCGCTCGCGCTACCTCGCCGGGGACGAGTTCAGCATCGCCGACATCCCTCCCGCCATCGCCATCCAGCGCTTCGTGCACTGCAATCTCGATCGGCCGCGGCTGCCGAGGCTGGAGGACTGGCTCGCCCGTCTCGGCGAGCGCGAGGCCTATCGCAGGCACGTCGCGCCGCGCGACAAGCATTTCAGCTGAGGGCCCGGGGGTAAGCGAACGGCCCTGCGTCGCCCGCTCAGAACTCGGTCGGCTCCCCGCGCCGCTTCACGCGACCGAGCGCTCCCTCCATCAGGCGGCTGTAGTGCTCCAGCCGCCGCCCGACGGTCCTGGTGTCCCACTGGTAGAAGCCGCGCCCGGTGCGCACGCCGTGATGGCCCGCGGCAACGAGCTTGCGCAGCAGCACGCCAGGCGCCTTGCCGTTGTGCAGCGTCGGCACGATCGCCCGCGCGGTCGCCAGGTGCACCGGCAGGCCATGGATGTCGCGCGACACTACCGGTCCTGCGTACTGGTAGCGAAAGCCGAAGCCGAACCGCACCGCGCGATCGACATCCTCGGGACGGACGATGCCGCTGTCGATCAGGTGATAGATCTCGCGGAACATCGCGTGCTGGACGCGGTTGATCAGCATGCCCGGCACGTCGCGCGCGAGCACGATCGGCACCTTGCCCAGTTCATCCATCCACCCCAGCAGCCGGCGCATCGTCGCCGCGGATGTCTTCGGCCCCTTGGTCACCTCCACGGCCAGCATGACGTGCGAGGGCAGCATGAAATGCAGCCCGGCGCTGCGCTCGGCATGCCGCAGGGGTCTGGTCACGTCCGCGATGCGCAGGCTGGAGGTGTTCGTCACGATCAGCGCCCGCCGCCCGGCGAGCGCTTCCACCTTGCGCAGGAGCCGGTGCTTGAGCGCGAGGTTCTCGGTGACCGCCTCGATGACCAGGTGCGCCGCCTTCCAGGACACCGGCGCGAGGTCCGCGTGCAGGCGAATGCGCCGCAGGCTGGACTTTGCGCGCAGGCGGGCGAGCTCCTTCGGCCAGTAGGCCTTCGCGCGCTGACGCATTCCCGCATCGGTCTCGACGACCTCGCAGTTCCAGCCGCCCATCGCAAACGCGAGCACGATGTCGGCGCCCATGCGGCCCGCGCCGATGACGACGACCGTGCGCGGCGCCGCATCCGCGGCTTGCTTCATCGGCTTCTTCGTCGCCATGGCGCTCAGCGCTTGACCGGCGCGTACAACTGGCCGCCGTCGAGGTCGATCACGGTGCCGCTGAGGTAGCTCGCCATCGGCGAGCAGCCGAAGACGACTAGGTTCGCCACCTCGTCGGGCTCCTTCAGGCGCCCGAAGGGCAGGTCCTGGAACAGCTCCTCCCAGCGGTTCGCGTCGCCCAGCAGCGTCTCGGCGCGCTGCTTCGTGAGTGACATGATGCGGTCGGTGCGCGTGGCCGCGGGGTTCACGCCGAACACGCGCACGCCGTGTTTCGGGCTTGCGCCGCCGGCGGCGCGGGTGGCGGCGATCAGCGAGGCATTCGCCGCCGCACCGCAGATGTAGTCGTACTTCGGCGACACGCCGGCCATGCCGATCACGTTCGCGATCACACCCGCCTTCTTCGCCTGCATGCGCGGCAGGTATTCGCGCATCAGGTTGACGTAGCCGAAGAGCTTCAGCTCCCAGGCCTCGCGCCAGCGCGCCTCGTCGATCTGCTCCAGGCTGCCGCCCGGAATCGCGCCGGCATTGTTCACCAGGATGTCCACCTCGCCCGCGTCGGCGGCCAGCTTTTTCGCCGAACCCGGAAGCGCAAGATCCGCCGCTATCACGCGGACCGCTACGCCGGTTTCGCCCTTCAAGGCAGTCGCGGCCGCGGCCAGCGCATCGGCGCTGCGCGACACGATGACCGGCAGCGCGCCCTCGCGCGCGAACACCCGTGCGCAGGCCAGTCCGATGCCCTTCGAGGCGCCGGTGATGAGGACTTTCTTGCCTGTCAGCTGGAGGTCCATGGGTGCGCATTTCGTCGAGATGATGGGAAACGGAGCATAGCGGCAGACCCGCGTGCCCAAGCACGGCGTTTCGCAGCATCTGCGTGGCGCCACCACCGTCCCGGAAAAGCCATAGACGAAATACCGAAGCATTGTTGGCCGGTCTTCGTGTACGGCGGCGAGCACATGGCGGCGCCGAGGCAAGCGATGGCAGTATTTCGTCCCCAGAGCCAAGCTGGATGCGGGGTTTATCTGGAAAATGGCAGCATTCTACGTCGGGCTGATCAACCGGACGGTGGGGAAATATTCGCGATATCGCCGCGGGTCGCGGGTCAGCAGGACGAGGCCGGCAGTGGCGCGGTCTTGCGCCCGCCGCGCGTGAGCGCCATCAGTTGATCGGTGGTGCGCTTAAGGTGCTTGAGCGACCCGCGCAAGCCGTCTACGGCGGCTCTGCCCGACGATGCAGGCTGCGGCCGGCGAGTGTGCGGGGAAAGAGTGGGATTGATTCACCTGTCTTTTCAACTTCGCCCTCAACCTTCATGCCTTCGCGTACTGTTGGAGCGGATGCCACGCGCGATATTCGGAAAGGCGCAATCGGTGGCGGCTTACATTAC
>CAZXNF010000427.1:0-3608 GCA_964641785.1 uncultured Streptomycetaceae bacterium
CAGCACCGCCTGCTCGCCGAACAGGTCGGTCTCGGTCTCTTCGCGGAAATTGGTCTCGATCACGCCGGCCTTGCCGCCGCCGATCGCCGCTGCGTACGACAGCGCCATGTCGCGCGCCTTTTTCGACGGGTTCTGGTGCACGGCGATCAGCATCGGGACCCCGCCGCCCTGCGCGTAGGTGCCGCGCACGGTGTGGCCCGGTGCCTTGGGCGCGACCATCACAACGTCGAGATCGGCGCGCGGCACGACCTGGCCGTAGTGGATGTTGAAGCCGTGGGCGGAGGCGAGCGTCGCGCCCTTCTTCATGTTCTTTTCCACATCTTCGCGGTAGACGCGGCCGATATGCTCGTCCGGCATCAGCAGCATGACGAAATCGGCGCCCTTCACGGCCTCGCCGACTTCCTTGACGGTCAGGCCGGCTTTTTTCGCCTTGGCCCACGAGGCGCCGCCCTTGCGCAGCCCCACGGTCACCTTACCGCCGGAGTCCTTGAGATTCAGCGCATGGGCATGGCCCTGCGAACCGTAACCGATGATGGCGACCTTCTTGCCCTTAATCAGCGAGAGGTCGGCGTCTTTGTCGTAATAGACCTTCATGATGTCCCCCAGGGATAAAACGTGAAATCCGTAACGTGAACGGTGCGGGGCAGCGGACGCCGCCCATTCTGCTGCCGCGCCGTCACGAAGCCTTGAGTATGCGATCGCCGCGGCCGATGCCGGAGGCGCCGGTGCGCACGGTCTCCACGATCGCGGCGCGGTCGATCGCCTTCAGGAAAGCGTCGAGCTTGGAGCCCGGACCCGTCAGTTCGATGGTGTAGTCCTTGTCGCTCACATCGATGATGCGGCCGCGGAAGATGTCGGCCATACGCTTCATCTCCTCGCGGTCCTTGCCGGTCGCGCGCACCTTGACGAGCATCAGTTCGCGTTCGATGTGCTCGCCCTCCGAAAGGTCGACAACCTTGACCACGTCCACCAGTTTGTTCAACTGCTTGGTAATCTGCTCGATCACCTCGTCGGAGCCCGACGTCACGATGGTCATGCGCGACAGCGTGGCGTCCTCGGTCGGCGCAACCGTCAGCGACTCGATGTTGTAGCCACGCGCGGAGAACAGGCCGGACACGCGCGACAGTGCGCCGGATTCGTTCTCCAGAAGAACCGAAATGATGTGCCGCATGAGGGAGAGGACCGGAGGTGGACGGGTGGCTGGTGACGGAATCGAACCCGCCGCGGTCCCCATCGGCGGGAACCGCAGCGGAAGGCTAGACGAGGATCATTTCCGACAGCCCCTTGCCGCCGGGGATCATCGGGAAGACGTTTTCCGTCTGATCGGTGACAAAATCCAGAAACACGAGGTCCTGCTTGCGCTTGAACGCTTCGCGCAGCGCGCCTTCCACGTCCGCCGGCTTCTCGATACGGAAGCCCACGTGCCCGTAGGCCTCGGCGAGCTTCACAAAGTCGGGCAGCGCATCCATGTACGACTCGGCGTACCGGTTGCCGTGGAAGAACTGCTGCCATTGGCGGACCATGCCCATGTAGCGGTTGTTCAGGGTCACAATCTTGATCGGCAGGCGATACTGCTTGCAGGTCGAGAGTTCCTGAATGCACATCTGGACCGAGGCCTCGCCGGTCACGCAGGCGACCGTCGCTTCGGGGTGGGCGAGCTGCACGCCCATGGCGTAAGGGATGCCCACGCCCATGGTGCCCAGTCCGCCGGAATTGATCCAACGCCGCGGCTTGTCAAATCGGTAGAACTGCGCGGCCCACATCTGGTGCTGACCGACATCCGAGGTGACGTAGGCGTCACCGCCCGTAACTTCGTAGAGTTTCTCGATCACGTACTGCGGCTTGATGAGGGCGGAAGCGCGGTCGTATTTGAGGCAGTCCATGCCCCGCCATTCCTCGATCTGCTTCCACCAGTTCGCAAGCGCGGCGGCGTCGGGTTGCGCCCGCGTTGCCTCCACCTGCTGGTTCAGTTCGCGCAGCACCTCGCGCACGTCACCGACGATCGGCACGTCCACCTTGACGCGTTTGGAGATCGAGGACGGATCGATGTCGATATGGATGATGGTGCGCGGCTCTTCGAAGAAGTGCTTCGGATTGCCGATCACGCGGTCATCGAAGCGCGCACCAACCGCCAGCAGGACGTCGCAGTTCTGCATCGCGAGGTTGGCTTCGTAGGTCCCGTGCATGCCCAGCATGCCCAGTGACTGCCGATCGTTGGCCGGATACCCGCCCAGCCCCATCAGCGTGTTGGTGCACGGGAACCCCAGCTGGCGCACGAGACGGGTAAGCTCCAAGGCGGCGTCCGCCAGAATCACGCCACCGCCGGCGTAGATCATCGGTCGCTTCGCCTTCAGCAAGAGCTGCACGGCCTTCTTGATCTGGCCTGGGTGCCCCTTCACCACCGGGTTGTACGAGCGCAGAGTGACGGTTTCGGGATACGCGAACCACGCCTTGTGGGTGGTGATGTCTTTCGGGATGTCCACCACCACGGGTCCCGGCCGGCCGGTCTTCGCGATGTAGAACGCCTTTTTCATCGTCTCGGCGAGGTCTTTCACGTCCTTGACGAGAAAGTTGTGCTTCACACACGGGCGCGTGATGCCGACCGTGTCGCATTCCTGAAACGCGTCTTGCCCGATCGCGTGCGTCGGCACCTGGCCGGTGAGAATCACCAAGGGGATAGAGTCCATGTAGGCGGTCGCGATGCCGGTCACGGCGTTGGTGACGCCCGGGCCGGAGGTCACGAGCGCCACGCCCACTTTGTTGGTCGCGCGGGCGTAACCGTCTGCGGCATGCACCGCGCCCTGCTCGTGGCGCACCAAGATGTGCTTGACCTTGTCCTGCTTGCACAATTCGTCGTACAGGTACAGCACGGCGCCGCCAGGGTAGCCGAATACGTGCTCGACTCCCTCGGCCTGCAGGCAGCGGACCACGATCTCGGCGCCGTTCAGTTCAACGGCGGCCGCCTGCGCGGCGCCTCCGGGGGCGGGACGGGTCATATCCATGTCGGTGCTCGTCGAAAGGCTGGAAACCGGGAACCGCGCAGGTTACCCGGCATGCACTGTCCGGTCAAGCAAAAGATTAGCGGAAACAGCAGGATAGCGCCCAATTCCCGCCGATTGGAGTGCGTGGGCGCGACTGCTACACTTCGCGCGTCGCGGGTGCAGCGGGGCTCGCGATCAACCCCACGTCATCCGGCGGAGCATTCTCACTGGCTACTCGGAAAGAACTGGCCGATTTCCTGGCCCAGGTCGAGCGGCGCGCGTTCAAGCAGGCCGTATTCGCGGTGCGCAACGACGACGCCGCGCTCGACATCGTTCAGGACGCGATGATGAAGCTGGCGGACAAATACTGCGGCCGGCCGGCGGCCGAACTGCCCCTGTTGTTCCAGCGCATCCTGCAAAACGCCATCCGGGATTATTTCCGGCGCCAGAAGGTCCGCAATCTGTGGACGACGCCAATGTCAGCGCTCACCTCAGGGGACGATGCCGACGATCAGGATCCCCTGGAAACGCTGGAATCCGCCCCATAGCGCCGACCATCCAGAGTCGCCAGCCACCCAGCTGGAGCGCTCGCAAGTCCTTGCCAGCATTGAAAAAGCGCTCCAACAG
>CAZXNF010000428.1:0-3588 GCA_964641785.1 uncultured Streptomycetaceae bacterium
GCTGTAGGAAAGCTGGCCGCCGTTGGCGTAACTGGTTTCCAGCGCGACGCCGTGATTGCGCTCGATCACGGTCACATCGTGGCCATCCTGCGCCAGGCACCAGGCGGCGCTCATGCCGGCGACGCCGGCGCCAAGGACGAGCACTTTCATCGGAAACTCCGGCGGGTTGCGCTAATCGTTATCGGTGTCAGCATCCAGGCCGCCGCTGTACAGCGCATCCGGTGGCAGCTGTGCTGCCTCCGCGGCGCGCCAGAAATACACCGCCTGTCCACGATACCGATGCACGAACACCGGCTGCACCGGCGGTTGCCAGCGACCCCGCTGATAGCTCACCACGAACCCCTCCGGGTGCTGTTCCGTCCACTTGCGCACTTCGTTCGGCCAGAGCACCGCCAAGGGTTCGCGCAGCCGCCCGGCGAAATGAAACTGGCCGTGATACTTGCCCACATGCGCAACCGGCCGCCCTTCAGCCTGGACGCCGGCAAGGAAACGGGCTGGTGCCGTCATGTCGTAGGCGTTGCCGAACGCCTGGAACAGCCCCAAGTGCAGACTCAGGAACAACACGACGGTGGCGCTCGCCAGGAGTGCGGCCCCATGTCGGTAGGAGACGGGACGCACCAGCACGAACAGCAAGCCCATCGCACCGAACGCAATCGCGGTCGACAGCACCCAGACCATGTCTTCGGCGGCAACGACGCTGCCCAGGCGCCCTTGCAGTATCAGCACCGCAGCAGCGAAGGCAATGAGAAGACCCGCTGCCAGTGCCTGGGTACGCCGCCTGGGCGCGCCAGTGAGGCGCGAAACGCCCAGCGCCGTCAGTAAGGCGAACGCCGGAAATTCCGGCAGCAGGTAATGCACCTGCTTGCCGCTGATCGCCGAGAACGCGGCGAGTACCGGCAGCACCCAGGCCAGACAGAAGCGCACGCCTTCGTCCCGCGGCCCACGCGCTAGAGCCATGAATCCCCGCCACACCGGCGGCCAGACCAGCCACGGGAACAACATAAGGGGCAGGGCGGGCAGATACCACCAGAAGGGCCGCTGGTGCGCGAAGGACTTCACCATGCGGTTGGCCGACTGCTTCCAGAACAGCTCGTTTGCAAAAGCGTCGCCACCGGAGATGGCCGCGGGGATCGCCCAGGCCAGAGCGATCCCCGCCCCGACGACAACGCTCAGGACGATCCCGCCGTACCAGCGCGCCCATCCGCCCGTCGGTGCAGCATTCATCCACCACGGCGCCAGCACGGCGACCGGCAGAACGTGGAGCAGCACGACCGGGCCTTTGGCCAGCACGCCCAGCCCGATGCCCATGCCACAGAGCAGCCAACCCGCGAGCGGCCGGCGCCGCGCTGCCAGCACCCCCGCCAACGCAATCAGCACGCACAGCGTCAGCAGCAGGTCGAACATGATCAGGGTGGTGAAACCCACCCAGAGTGCCGCTCCACCGGCGATGAGGACCGCCAGGGGCGCAACGCCCGCCTGCTCGGGCCACAGCGTCCGGGCCAGGCGTGCCGTCATGGCCAGCGCACCGAGCGCCATCAGCGGCACCGCGATCCGGGGCCACCATTCGTTGACGCCCGTGACCGCCCAGCCTGTGTTGATCAGCCAGAACAGCAGGGGGGGTTTGTGGCTGTAGAGTTCGCCGTTGAGCCGAGGCACGAGGTAATCGTCGCGCAACCACATTTCCCAGGCCACCGACAGATAGCGAGTCTCGTCGACCGGTAGATAGGGTCGCGTGAGGATGGCCGTGGCCACCATGGCCAGCCACCACAGGCCGACGAGGAACCAGGGAACGTCGCGGCGCGGCATCAGGGGTGCGAGGCGGGGGGCTCGACCTGCTGGTGCTCGTGGTAGATGAACCAGAGATTGCGCAGGTAGATGAACAAGCCTGCGCCCTGTCCCACGATGAACACGGGGTCACCACGGTGTATCGCGTAGGCCAGAAGCGTCGTGCCCCCGGCGAGGCTGAAGTACCAGAACGCGAGTGGTACGACGCTCTTCTTGAGCTTCTCGCTCTTCAGCCACTGCACGATGAAACGGGCGGAGAATAGCCCCTGCCCCAGGAAGCCAATAACCAGCCAGAAAGGATCATGATCCACGCGAGTAGTCTCCTTGTTGGGGCGGCACGGGGGCCACAACCGGTACTTTGCCGCGGCGCTTGAGCCACAGCACCCCGGCAATATCGACGATACCGACCCACAGCCGGTTCCAGACGCCGTAATGCGATTTCCCGCGCTCGCGCGAGCGATGGTTGACGGGTACCGACACCACCCGGCCGCCCTCGCGGATAAACAGCGCAGGCATGAAACGGTGAAGGTGGTCGAAGAACGGCAACGCGAGAAAATCCTCGCGTGCGAAGAGTTTCAGTCCGCAACCGGTGTCGGGCGTGGCATCGTTCAGCATCCACGCCCTCACGCCGTTTGCAATACGAGAGGAAAGTTTGCGGATTCCGGTGTCGCGTCGTTTTGCCCGCTGGCCTGCAATCAGGAGCGGGCGGGGGTCGCTTCTTCGTTCTGCGCGGTATTTCTCGAGGAGTGCCGGTATATCGGCCGGATCGTTCTGGCCATCGCCGTCGAGGGTGGCCACCAGCGGCGCCCGTGTCTCGCGCACGCCGGTGCGGACTGCCGTGCTTTGCCCGCAGTTGTTGAGATGCCGGAATACGCGGAGCCGCGGGTGCTTCGCGGCCAATGCGGCCAGCAGTTGCGGGGTTTCGTCGCTGCTGCCGTCATCGACATAGACGATTTCGAAATCGATTTTTCCGTCGAGCGCGGCATGAATCTCGCCGATCAGAGGTGCGAGATTCTCCGTTTCGTTGTGAACGGGAACGACGACCGCTAGGGCGGGTGCGGAAGTGGAGGGCATGAGGATGATGTTCGCGCTACAGAGAACAGGCAGCTGCGAAATGCGAGAGGATTTTAGCTCCTTTGGCCATCCGACATCGAAATGCAGCGGGTCGAATGGTCAAACGAGCAGGCAAAAAAAACCCGATCGTCAGATGACGATCGGGTTTTTTGGTAAGTCAGCCTGGCGGTGTCCTACTTTCGCACGGGAATCCGTACTATCATCGGCGCTGAAGCGTTTCACGGCCCTGTTCGGAATGGGAAGGGGTGGGACCACCTCGCTATGGCTGCCAGGCAATTCGGTGGTTGATCGCCAGCGACGGATTCGATCCGTCGCGGAAATCAACAAATTCTGGAAGAAGTAGATTGGTTGGATTCGAGATTGCCGTCAAGGCAGAGCTCACGTCTCGATTGCTCAAGACTATAGGGTCAAGCCGCACGGGCAATTAGTATCGGTTAGCTCAACGCATTACTGCGCTTACACACCCGACCTATCAACGCGGTGGTCTACCGCGACCCTTCAGGGGGATCAAGTCCCCGGGAGATCTCATCTTCAGGCGAGTTTCCCGCTTAGATGCTTTCAGCGGTTATCTCTTCCGCACATAGCTACCCGGCGATGCCACTGGCGTGACAACCGGTACACCAGAGGTGCGTCCACTCCGGTCCTCTCGTACTAGGAGCAGCCCCCGTCAAATCTCCAGCGCCCACGGCAGATAGGGACCAAACTGTCTCACGACGTTTTAAACCCAGC
>CAZXNF010000429.1:0-2722 GCA_964641785.1 uncultured Streptomycetaceae bacterium
GTGCCGGCATTGATCGACGTGCCGCCGGCCATGGTGATGTCCGCCGCACCGGCGTCGCGGTGCTGGTCGATCACGCCGTTCGCGAGGCGGTCGTTGCCGATCAGCGTCAGGTTGCCGTTGTCGGTGGTGATGTTCTGGTTGATGAGCAGCGAGCGCCCGGCCTGCAAGATGAGCGCGCCACCGTTGCCAGCGGCGTTGTTGACGGCCAGCGCCGAGTTGAGCGTGATGTCGTTGGAGGCCTGGAGCGCAATGGCCGCTCCCTGGCCGAGGACACGCTCGAGGTCGGCGCGGCTGACGGTGATGGTTTGGTTGGCGAAGTCGACGTAGGCGTAGTTCTGCGCGGAATACGGGCCGGATTCCAGCGCGGCGGTAAACAGGTACACCGCGCCGCTATCAGCGTTGGCATTGGCCGCGCCGTCGTCGAAGATCGCACCGACCGCGAGCCGGTCACCGACTCCATTCAAAGCAACCGAAATTCCGAAGATGTCGAACGAATCGAGACTGACGTTGACGTTCCTGCCGCCGGTGTAGCCCGAACCAAGGGTGGCCGTCAGTGCGCCGCCCAGGAAGCTCGCATCGGTAAAAGAAAACAGATACACCGCTCCGGATTCGGCTTTGGCATTGCCGAAGCCGTCGTCCAGCAGCGCACCCGCCGCAAGCCGGTCGCCTGCGGCATTCAGCGCAACCGATATGCCGAAATTGTCATTTACGTCAAGCGCGACGTTGATGTTCCTGCCGCCCATATAGCCAGAACCCACGGTGGCCGCGAGTGCGCCAGCGGAGAAATTCGTGTCGGCAAATGTGAGCAGATACACTGCGCCGGAGTTGAAGGCGGCATTGCCGAAACCGTCATCGGCGTAAGCGCCGACAGCGAGTCGATCGCCGGTTGCGTTCAGCGCGGTCGAAACACCAAATTGATCGCCTGGCTCCAAAGCGATGCTGATGTTTTTTCCACCGCTGTAGCCTGCGCCGGCGGTGGCGGTGAGAGTTCCCGCCGAGAAGCTCGTGTCGGCAAAAGAAAAGAGCAGCACAGCGCCCGAGTCTGCGCTCGCGTTACCCAAACCGTCGTCGAGAAATGCACCCACCGCGAGTCGATCCCCGGCCGCGTTGAGTGCTACCGAACGCCCGAAGGAGTCCCCGGCATCCAGCGCAACATTGACATTTTTGCCGCCGGTATAGCCCGAGCCGAGGGTCGCGGCAAGCGATCCACCGGAGAAAATCGCGTCGGCGAAAGTGAACAGGTATACCGCGCCGGAGTCGGCTTTGGCGTCGCCCGCCCCACCGTCCAGATAGGCACCCACCGCTAAGCGATCGCCGATTCCGTTCAGCGCCACCGACACTCCGAAATTGTCGCCGGCGGAGAGCGCCACGTTGACGTTCTTGCCGCCGGTGTAGCCCGAACCGAGGGTGGCAGCGAGCGTGCCGCCGGAGAAGCCCGCGTCGGTGAAGGTGAAGAGGCGTACCGCACCCGATCCAGCGAGGGCATTGGCCGCGCCGCCGTCGCGCCACGCGCCCACCGCCAGCCGGTCGCCTGCGGCGTTGAGCGCGACCGATGTGCCGAAATTGTCGCTGGCATCGAGCCCGACGTTGACGTTCCTGCCGCCGCTGTAGCCGGAGCCGAGGATCGCCTGCAATGACCAGCTCGACACCGCAGTCGCATCCCCGATGATGATGTTCTTCGGATCGAGCAGCAGCAGTCCGCCCGCCCCGGCGTTGACGTTATCGAGCGCGGCGTGGCGCAGGTTCGCTTTCGAGGACAACTCGATCGCGCCGCCGTGCAGACTTCCGGTGGCGTTGATGCCGCCAAGGAAGGTGGTCTCGACATCCGACCAGACGATCGCCGTCCCGCCTGCGCCGCTAGCGCCGCGCGCCGAAACGTCGATGCGCACGCCGTCGTTGACGAAGCTGCGGCTGGAGGCCCCGATGGCGGGCAGTTCGCCCCAGCGCTCGAGGAAGGCCGCCCGCCGCGCTGCTGATGGTGCCGCCGTCGGTCGCGCCCGAAGCGTCGTTGACACTGCTGTTGGGCTCAAGGGTGATGCCGCCGCTCGTGTACGCGATGTATCCGCCCGCGCCGGTGCGCCCGCGCGCACTGACGTTTTCCGCCAGCGACAGCGTTCTCGACGCGTTCGCGAGCACCGTGCCGCCGGTGGCGCCGTTCGCGTAGATGTCGCCGCCCAGGCCGACAAAGCCGGCGTTGAATTCGATGGTGCCGCCTTCGGCCTCGCCGTCGGCGCGCACGCGCGTACCGGAGGTGAGGGTGACCATGTTGGTGATCGGCACTTGCTGCCCCGGCATATCGCCGCCCTGCAGCGGACTGCCGATGCGGATGCGCCCGCCGCTACGCCCGTCGGCCACGAGCTGTGCCCGCTCAAGCTGCACGGCCGCGCCGTGGATGCCGATCTTGCCGCCGGCCCGCGTGGTGCCGCTGGCGTTGAAGCTGCCGGACAGGGAAATCTCTTCGCTCGAAGCGAGCAGGATGGTGCCGCCTTCGGTGCCGGAGGCGGCAACCGTGGTGGCCGCGCTGTCCTTGACCTTGGCGTTGGACTGGAGGGTGATGTCGCCGCCGTGCCCGGTGCTGCCGGTGGCCGAGAGCGCCGCATCGAGAATGACGCCGCCGCCCGCGATGCCAATGCTGCCGCCCGTGACGCCGTCGGCGCGGTCTCCATCCAGGCCGCCGCTGCCGCCATCGGCGGCCAGATCCGCGCCGACGGCGTCACGGGCG
>CAZXNF010000429.1:2732-3583 GCA_964641785.1 uncultured Streptomycetaceae bacterium
GCGGCAGCGGCGGCCTGGATGGAGACCGCGCCGCCCACGCCGGAGGCTGAAGAGACGTCGATCCGCTGGTCCGCATCGAGCGTGACGGCGTTGGCCTTGATTTCCACGCCGCCGCCGCCCACGTCGCCCGTGGCCGTGAGGGTGCCGGAATTGCGTACCTCGTCCGCTTCCAGACGGATGACCCCGCCGTGGCTGGTCAGGCTGCCCGCTTCGACGATGCCGGTGTTGTTCACCACCGAGCGCACCAGGCTGTCCATCGCCTTGGCGCTCAGGATGACGACCCCGCCTTCGGCGCGGATCGCACCCTTGTTCTCAACCAGCGCGTCGAGCGTGCCCTGTTCGATGGCGATACCAAGCAGCCGGCCGTTGTCGATGGTCAGCTTGACCTTGCCGCCTGCCACCATCGCCACGCTGCCCTGCGGTGCGTTGATGCTGCCGTTGTTGGTGACCTGCGGCGCAATCATGGCGACATAGCCGCCACGGGCGATGTTGATGTTGCCCTCGTTCACCACCGCTCCCGCCGTGGCGCCGCGCTCGAGCACCAGGTTGCCCGACATGAGGTTCTGGTCAGTCATGTTGAGCGTCGAAGCGACCAGGCCGCCGACGTTGACCTGCGCGCCCTTGCCGAACAGCACACCGTTCGGGTTGAGGATGAAGACCTGCCCGTTGGCGTTGAGCGTACCTAATATGTTCGAGGGGTTCTGTCCCAGCACGCGGTTGAGCGCGATGGCGCCCGCATTGGGCTGAACGAAGGTGACCGCTTCATTGGCAGCGATGCCGAAGCTCTGCCAGTTGATGGCGACGTTCTGGCTCGCCTGCTTGACGGTGAGGCTGCTGCCGGCGCCAGACAC
>CAZXNF010000430.1:0-129 GCA_964641785.1 uncultured Streptomycetaceae bacterium
TGGCGCTGTTCCAGCAGGTGTCGCTGGTCTCGCCGGTGGCGAATGCGTTGGCGATTCCGCTGGTGAGCCTGGTGGTGGTGCCGCTCACGCTGGTGGGGAGTGTGCTGCCCTTCGACTTCGGCCTTGCGC
>CAZXNF010000430.1:139-3574 GCA_964641785.1 uncultured Streptomycetaceae bacterium
GGAGTGGATGGCGGCGTTGCCGGCGGCGGTCTGGCAGCAGCACGCGCCGCTGCCGTGGACGGTGGCGGTGGCCTGCGCGGGCGTCGCGTGGCTGCTGTTGCCGCGCGGCTTTCCGGCCCGCTGGCTGGGCGCGCTGGCCCTGGTGCCGTTGTTCACCGTGCTGCAGCCCGGCTTGGCCACGGGCAGCGTGCGCGCAACGGTACTCGATGTGGGGCAGGGGCTTGCGGTCGTCGTCCGCACAGCCAATCACGCAGTGCTGTTCGATGCGGGGCCGGCGTTCGGTCCGAGTGCGGACAGCGGCAACCGCACGATCGTGCCGTACCTGCGTGCGGCCGGCGTGCGCAGTCTCGACTTGCTGGTGGTGAGCCACGACGACATCGACCACAGCGGCGGTGCAGCGTCCGTGCTGCAGGCGCTGCCGGTGGCGCGCGTGGCGTCGTCGCTCAAGGCGGACCACGCGCTGCTGGCCGGCGCGCCCGCGCCCAGCCGCTGCGAACGCGGCCAGCGCTGGGAGTGGGACGGTGTGCGCTTCGAGTTTCTGCATCCCGCCGCAGAGGTGTATGGCACGAAAGTGAAAGACAACAACCTCAGTTGCGTGCTGAAGGTCAGCGCGCCCGGCGGCACGCTCCTGATCGCCGCCGACATCGAGGCGCGCAGCGAGCGGGAACTGGTGGCGGCGTATGGCGAGGGGCTGCGCGCGGACGTGCTGGTGGTGCCGCATCACGGCAGCCGCACGTCTTCCACGCCGGAATTCGTGGTGGCGGTGGGGCCACGGCTGGCGATCGTCGCCGCCGGCTATCGCAACCGCTTCGGGCATCCCAAAGCGGAGGTGATGGCGCGTTACGGAGCGGCGGGCGCGCAGATGCGGCGCACCGATCTGGATGGGGCGCTGACGATCGAGTTCGGTGACAAGGGCCCGTCCGTTGCCGAAGCGTGGCGGGACCGTTACCGCCGGTACTGGCTTGCGCCGCGCGCGCCGGCGCGGGATGCGGAGACGATCGAACAGGAGGATGGCAACATCCCACCAGCGGCGGGGTTTGATTTCGGGGCCTGAGCGTGTCCGGAGGCGTTGCGCGGTTGCGCAGCAGGGCCCATGCTCGGATGCCGGGATAACACAACAACGAGGGGAATCGGAATGCGGGGGATGGTTCGGTCGGGTGCGCTGCGCGCATTTTTGTTGATGTTCGTGATGGCCGGGGCCACGGCCCAGGCCGCGGCGCCGGTGCCCTTCAAGGTGCCGGCGGACAGTACCATTCCCGGCGGCCCGGACGGCGAGGCGATCAAGCTCGGCCGGGCGCTGATCACCGACACGCGAAAACTGCTGCCGAAGAATGTCGGCAATGGCCTGAACTGCACGAACTGCCATATCGGCGCGGGCACGACGCCGTCGGCCGGCCCCTTTGTCGGCCTGTGGGGCGTGTTCCCGGAGTACCGGAATCGGGGTGGCAGCATCAACTCGCTGCAGCAGCGCGTCAACGACTGCTTCGAGCGCTCGATGAACGGCAAGGCGCTGGCCTACGACTCGAAGGAGATGAACGCGATCCTGATGTACATCCACTGGCTGTCCTCCGGTGTGCCGACGGGCACGGCAGTGGTCGGGCGCGGCATGGGCAAGGTGGATACCGCGTTGAAGCCCAACCCCGTGCGTGGCAAGCAGCTCTACGCCGAGAAATGCGGGAGCTGCCATGGCGCCACCGGCGCCGGCACGCCCAACCCGGCCGGCGGCTACGTCTTCCCGCCCGTATGGGGCAATGCCTCTTACAACATTGGCGCGGGCCTTGCGCGCACCTACACCGCCGCAGCCTTCATCAAGCACAACATGCCGCTGGGGCAGGGCGGCTCCCTCAGCGACCAGGACGCCATCGACGTGGCGGAATACCTGACCCACCAGCCGCGCCCGCCTTACGCCCCGGCGAAGAACGATTACGCCAAGGGCAACAAGCCTAAGGACGCGCGGAACTGATGGTGTGACGCACCTTCACGCCGCCGGGCGATAGGCCGCGACCCGCTCGCGTACCACGGCCAGCGCCATCAACGACGCCACCGCATGCCGCCCGTCATCCAGCGGGCTCACCGCGCCCATCCCCGGCCGGTTCAGCACGTGGGTGTAGATCATTGTGGTGTCCACGTGGCTGTGGCCCAAGAGCTCCTGGATGGTGCGGATGTCCTGCCCGCGTTCCAGCAGGTGAGTGGCGAAGGAGTGGCGCAGCGTGTGGCTGCCGACGGGCTTGGCGATGCCGGCGCGCGACACGGCACGGCGAATGGCACGCTGCACCGTTTCCTCGTAGACGTGGTGCCGGCGCTCGATGCCGCTGCGTGGATCGCGCGATTCGTGATCGGAAGGAAACACCCAGAACCAGGCCCAGCTTTCGCCGGCACGCGGATACTTGCGCGCGAGTCCGGCGGGCAGCTCCACCCCCGGCCGCGTCTTGTCGCGATCGGCCTTCCACAGCGCCCGCGCATACTCGACTTGGCGGCGCAGTGCCTGCTCCAGAGTCGATGGAAGCATGGTGATGCGGTCTTTCCCGCCCTTGCCGTCGCGAACCACGACCAGGTGACGGTCGAAATCCAGGTCCTTCACCCGCAGGCGCAGGCACTCCATTTTGCGCATGCCAGTGCCGTACAGGAGGCGTGCGATCAGGCCATGGACCTCGGTCATTGCCGCCAGCAGGCGCGCGACCTCATCCCGGCTCAGCACCACGGGTACGCGCTTGGCGGTGTGCGGCCGGCCGATTTCCTGCATCCAGGGGAGATCAACGCCCAACACGCGTTTATAGAGGAAGAGCAGGGCGGCGAGCGCCTGCTTGTGCGTGGACGCCGAGGCCTCACGCTGATTGGCCAGAAAAGAAAGGAACGCTTCAATCTCGGGCGCCCCCATTTCCCGAGGATGCCGCAGGCCGTGAAAACGAATGAACCAGCGGATCCAGTAGAGGTAAGTCTTTTCGGTGCTGATACTGTAATGCGCGTAGCGAGCCCGCTCGCGTACCTGGTCCAGCAGTCGGGTCGACTGGAGCGGTGGGGCGGAGAAGGCCTTCATGGTCACCATCCGGTAACTGAATGTATTTACAGTAACACTTCTGGCGCGGGCAATGCAAGGCAGCCGGATGCCCTCTGCCGCACCCAAGGCCGGCGCCGATTTCCATTGGTTAACCGGCTTGCGGCGCAGCTGTTTACTTTCAAATGCTCAGGCAGACCGTTGACCCGTAGGGCTTTTTTGTGTCTTTTTGGGAAGCTGTTAAGCGGACACTCGAAAAGCTGGCCACTCAACCCTCTCCGTCCGGAGAAACCCGGGCACCTGTTAACCGGCTTTTCGCGAAGCTGTTTTCTTTAAGGTTTCGCGCTAGGATGATGACCATGAACACTTTCCCAGACTGCGTGGTCATCCTGTTCAACGGACGCCACTTCCCGTTCACTGGCAAAAGTGCCGTATAAATC
>CAZXNF010000431.1:0-3554 GCA_964641785.1 uncultured Streptomycetaceae bacterium
CTGGAACAGCATGCCCATGCGCGAACACACCGATCTGCCGGAGTCCATGATCCGCGACCTGGTGTTGATGAAGCTGCAGGCGGTGGGTCTGCGCGGCGCACGGGACCTGATGCCTTCGGAAGTCTCGGGCGGCATGGCGCGGCGGGTCGCCATCGCGCGCGCCATCGCGCTCGATCCGATGCTGATCATGTACGACGAGCCTTTCACCGGCCTCGACCCGATTTCGCTGGGGGTGATCGCCAACCTGATCCGTCGGCTGAACGATGCGCTCGGCGCGACTTCCATCGTGGTTACGCACGACGTGCACGCCTCGCTCAACATGGTGGACTACGTTTATTTCGTCTCCAAGGGGCGCATTGAGGCGGAGGGCACGCCGGACGAGATCCGCGCCAGCACGGTCCCCTTCGTGCACCAGTTCGTGCACGGCGAAATGGACGGACCGGTACCCTTCCACTATCCGGCGGCGGCGGTACTGGACGCCGATCTCGGCGTCGGCGTGCACGGCGGACGGAACTGACATGGCTAACGCGCTCGTACAGGGTGTGTCCAGGGTCGGGGCCTGGGCGATCGGCAGCGTGTGGCGGCTGGGCGCCCTCGCGCGGTTTTTCTGGTCAACGCTGCGTTATTCCGGCACCAGCTTCCGGCGTTTCCGGCTGACCGTTAAACAGGTCAATTTTCTCGGCAACTATTCGCTGGTCATCATCGCCGTGTCCGGAATGTTCGTCGGTTTCGTGCTTGGCCTGCAGGGCTACAATACCCTCCAGCGTTATGGCTCCGAGCAGGCGCTCGGCGTGCTGGTCGCGCTCTCGCTGGTGCGCGAACTGGGACCGGTGGTGACGGCGCTGCTGTTTGCCGGCCGCGCGGGGACCGCCTTGACGGCGGAAATTGGCCTCATGAAGGCGACCGAACAGCTGTCGGCGATGGAAATGATGGCGGTCAACCCGTACGCGCGGGTCATTGCGCCGCGGTTCTGGGCCGGCGTCATCGCCATGCCGCTGCTGGCTGCGATCTTCAGCATCGTCGGCGTGTACGGCGGCTACTTCGTCGGCGTGGTACTCATCGGCATCGACGAGGGCGCGTTCTGGGCCCAGATGCGGGCGAGCGTGGATGTGTTCGATGACGTCCTGAACGGCGTCTGGAAGAGCGTCGTTTTCGGGATCGCGGTGACGCTGATCGCGCTGTTCGAGGGCTATGACGCCCAGCCGACGGCCGAGGGCGTGTCGCGCGCGACCACCCGCACCGTGGTGGTGTCGTCGCTGACGGTATTGGCGCTGGATTTCGTGATGACCTCGTTTATGCTGGAAGGCTGGTAATGGAAAGAAAAACACTCGACTTGCTGGTGGGCCTGTTCGTACTGCTGGGGCTGGCGGCGATTCTGGCGCTCGCCCTGCAGGTGGGCAACCTCGCCAGCTTCAGTTTTGGCGCGACCAATTACAATGTCACCGCCAGCTTCGAGAACATCGGCGGGCTCAAGGTGCGCGGACCGGTGAAGAGCGCCGGTGTGGTGGTGGGGCGGGTCACGGGTGTCAGTTTCGACGACCAGAAATTCACCGCCCGTGTGACCCTTTCCATCGACAAGCGTTATAGCTTTCCGAAGGACACCTCGGCGGCCATTCTGACCTCCGGGTTGCTAGGCGAGCAGTATGTGGGACTGGAAGCCGGCGGCGATGACAAAAACCTCGCCGATGGTGATGCCATCATCCTGACGCAGTCTGCCGTGGTGCTGGAAAAGCTGATCAGCCAGTTTCTGTACAGCAAGGCACAGGAAGACCCGAAAAAGTAGGTTAGTGTGCGGTGACAAACGACAGGCGCCCGTGGCGCAGGAGATGACGCAAGATGGCCAGCCCGCTCAAGATGTTCAGCACGTTCGGCACATTCAATCCGGCAGTCCCAGGGCATTCCCGGCCGCAGCCCCTGCGCCGGCTCGCCCTGCTGGCGGGCGGCGCGGTCCTGGCGCTAGCGGCCGCGCAGGTCCCGGCGCAGACGCTGGCGTCCGCTTCGACGGGCGACGTTGCGCCAGACGCTATGGCCAAGTCGGTCACCGAGGAGGTGATGAAGGCTCTGCGCACGGACAAGGACATCGCGGCCGGCAACCAGAAAAAGCTGACCGACCTGGTCGAGACTAAAATCCTGCCGTTTTTCGACTTCTCGCAGATGACGCAACTGGCGATGGGCCGCAACTGGCGGGAGGCTACACCCGACCAGCGCAAGGCAGTGACCGCCGAGTTCCGCACGCTCCTTGTGCGCACTTACACTACCGCGCTCTCCACCTACAAGAATCAGAACGTTGAGTACAAGCCCGTGAAGCTGGCGCCAGGGGACAGCCGCGTGACGGTGCGTTCGTCCATCATCCAGGACGGGGGCCCCCCCATCAGCATGGACCTGCGGATGGAAAAGCAGCCCGGCGGCTGGAAGGTCTACGACGTGGCGATCGAAAACATCAGCCTGCTCGAAAACTGGCGCGGCCAGTTCAACACGCAGATCCAGAAGAACGGCGTCGATGGCCTGATCAAGGCGCTCGCCGATCTCAACAGCAAGTCGCGCGGCACCCAGAGCTGACCCCGTGGCCGCTGCGATCGTGCGCGACGGCGACGCGCTCCGCCTGAGCGGCCCCGTGACGATGGAAACCGCCGGGCCCCTCGCCGCGCAGGGCCGTGCGCTGCTGGCCGGGGCCTCCGGTCAGCCGGTGCGGACCCTCGACTTCGCCGGCGCCACAGCGCTGGACTCCGCGGCTGTCAGCCTGGCCGTCGAACTGATGCGGGCGGCGGGCACCCGGCTCGCGATCGCGCATGGGCCGGCCAGCCTCGCCATCCTCGCCGGGCTCTACGGCGCTGCCGACCTGGTCGGCGGCTGACGGCGCCGCCGCCATCACCGGCCCTCCGTCCGGCGCGTCACGATGACGCCCGCCATCGCCCTGTCCGGCCTGGCCAAGCATTACGGGTCGCCGCCGGCCGTGCGCGCGCTCGACGGCGTGTCCTTCAGCATCGCGCCCGGAGAGTTCTTCGGCCTGCTCGGCCCCAACGGCGCCGGTAAGACGACGCTGATCTCCATCCTCGCCGGCCTGGTGCGGGCCACGGCCGGCCATGCCGCCGTGATGGGCCATGATGTCGCCGCCGATTACCGCGCGGCCCGGCGCGCTCTCGGCGTCGTGCCGCAGGAACTGGTGTTCGATCCCTTCTTCACCGTGCGCGAGAGCCTGCAGTTCCAATCGGGCTATTTCGGCCTCACCCGCAACGATGCGTGGATCGATGAGGTCATGCACCATCTCGACCTCACCGGCAAGGCGAACGCCAACATGCGCAGCCTGTCCGGCGGCATGAAGCGCCGCGTGCTGATCGGCCAGGCGCTGGTGCATAAGCCGCCGGTGATCGTGCTGGACGAACCGACCGCCGGGGTGGACGTGGAACTGCGGCAGCAGTTGTGGCAGTTCATCCGCCGGCTCAACGCCGACGGCCACACCATCGTGCTGACGACGCATTACCTTGAAGAAGCCGAAGCGCTGTGCAGCCGCATCGCCATGCTGAAAGGCGGCCGGCTGGTGGCGCTCGACACGA
>CAZXNF010000432.1:0-3553 GCA_964641785.1 uncultured Streptomycetaceae bacterium
CGGTGATGGCGCCGCCGCGGAAGGCGACCGACAGTGCGTCGTTGAGGCCCTTGCGCGCGGCTTCGGCGGTGCGCACGTTGGCGCGGACGGACACGTTCATGCCGATCACGCCGGTCAGGCCGGACAGGACGGCGCCGAAGGCGAAGCCGATGGCCATGGTCCAGCCGAGCATGAATCCGATCAGGAAGAACAGGATGACGCCGACGACGGCGATCGTCTTGTACTGGCGCCACAGGTAGGCGACCGCGCCCTGCTGGATGGCCGCCGCGATCTCGCGCATGCGGTCATTGCCGGCGGGCAGCTTCATGATGCCCATCGCCCAGATGATGCCGAAGAGGATGCCGATTGCCGCGCAGGCGAGCGCGATCACGAGGCCCAAGGATGCAGTCATCATTTCAGTCTCCCATCTGTCGTCGGCCGCGAAGGCGGTGACGGTCGTTGTTCTCTACTGGTGGCCGGAGGCGGTGCCCGACGGCCGGCAAAGCCCATGATTTTACTGGTTTTCGGTGACCGCCCGCCACTAAGGGTTGGGGGTGGCGCTTTGGCGTGGCGCGGCGCCGGACAGGACGGCGAACAACTCCTCCCGGATCTCGTCCACGCTGCCCATGCCGAGCACCCGGACGTAGCGGGGGGCCCGCGGATCGCCGCTGGCGGTCCACGCCTGAAAATACGCCACCAGCGGCTGGGTCATCGCGTGATACTGGGCGAGGCGGTTCTTGACGGTGTCTTCCCGGTCGTCGTCGCGCTGCACCAGCGGCTCGCCGGTCACGTCGTCTTTCCCGGCAGAGCGGGGGGGATTGAACCGGAGGTGATAGGTGCGGCCCGAGGCGAGGTGCACGCGCCGGCCCGAGAGCCGCATCACGACCTCCTCGTCCGGCACATCGACCTGCAGCACGCAGTCGATCGCGAGCCCGGCCCGCTTCATCGCCTCGGCCTGGGGGATGGTGCGGGGGAAGCCGTCGAACAGGTAACCGTTTGCGCAGTCCGGCTCGCGCGTGCGTCCCTCGACCATGCGGATCACGACGTCGTCAGGCACCAGGCCACCGGTATCCATGACTTTCTTTGCCTCGCGGCCGAGCGGTGTCCCGGCCTTGATCTCCCGGCGCAGCATGTCGCCGGTGGAGATCTGCGGAATGCGGAACTTCTCGATCAGGAAGCGGGCCTGGGTGCCTTTGCCTGCGCCCGGTGGCCCGAGCAGGATGATGCGCATCATAGGGCGAGCCATGGCATGGGCTGCCGCGGATCCAGTCCGCGCGGCGGGCTCATCTCTCCGTTGTACTGCTGTTGGTAGCGCAGGCACCCGCGAGTGGCGGGTGTCCTCCCCTGGTGCCGGTCTAAGCCGATGAAACAGCGCGGATTATACCCGCGGCCGCCGGGCAGACCAAACGCCGCGCCCGACGCCGATCAGGCGGAATACGTCGCGCGCACGCGAGCGAGATCCTCTTCCGTATCCACACCCGCATGGGGTGCGCTCGGCGTCAGCGCGACACCGACCTTGTAGCCGTGCCACAGCGTGCGCAGTTGCTCGAGCGCTTCGAAATTCTCAACCGGGGCCGGCGCGAGCTGGACATACTTGCGCAGGAAACCCGCGCGGTACGCGTAAATGCCGAGGTGGCGGAACACCGGCAGGCCGGCGGGAATCGCGCGTATGCCGCCGGCCCAGGCGTCCCGCGCGTAAGGGATCGGTGCGCGGCTGAAATACAGCGCGTAGCCGTAACGGTCGAGCACCACCTTCACCACGTTGGGGTTCGCGGCCTGCGCGGCGTTGTCCAGGGGGTGGCAGGCCGTGGTCATTTCGGCGTCGGGCATGTGCGCGAAGGCGTTGGCGACGAGCCGGATCAACTGCGGCTCGATCAGCGGTTCGTCCCCCTGCACGTTGACGATGATTTCGTGGCCCACCACGCCGCGGCGGCGCACGACTTCGGCGATGCGCTCGGTGCCGTTGGCGTGCTCTGCGGCGGTCATTTCCGCCGTGAAGCCGTGCTGTTCCACCGCGCGGGCGATGTCGGCGTGGTCGGTCGCGACGATAACCTCGGACGCGCCGCTTTCCCGCGCGCGCTCGGCGACGCGCACCACCATCGGCTTGCCGCCGAGATCGGCGAGCGGTTTGCCCGGCAGGCGGGTCGACGCGTAGCGGGCGGGGATGACGACGAGAAAGGACATGCCGGCGGCGCGGGGGCGGCTCAGGGTGCCGGCGTGCGGCGCTTGCGCCACATCGTGAGTTCGGTCTCGGAGAGCTTGCGCGCCTCGTCTTCGAGCATGACGGGAATGCCGTCCTTGATCGGAAAAGCGAGCCCGCTTTCCACCGCGATCAGTTCCCCGCCCGCTTTGTCGAACTGCAACGGGGCTTTGGTGATCGGGCAGACTAGGAGGTCCAGCAGTTTCGGGTCCATGGCGGGCGTGAGACCTAGCGTGTGCGATACATGAATGGAAACTCAGCGCGGCCAGAGGGCCTGGATCCGCGCGGCGAAGGCAGCCTCCACGCGGGCCTCGACCGGCAGCACCCAGCAGCGCTCGGTGGCGAATGCCAAGCATTTTACCGCATCCTTCTCGGTCATCACGATGGCATCGGTGCCGGCGACGTCGAGGTCTGCTTCGGTGTAGGCGTAGTGGTCCGGGAACGGATGCCGCACGAGCGTCAGGCCCAGCGCCTCGAGATGGCGGAAGAAGCGCTCGGGATCGCCGATGCCAGCCAGCGCGTTCACCGGCTGCCCAACGAATGCGGCGGCGGGCAGAGTGCGGGACGGATCGTGCAGGTTGCGCAGCAGCATGCCTTCCAGTTGCATGCGCACAGCGTTCGCGGGCAGGCCGGTCGGCGTGCCGGTGCCGTTGACCACGATGGCATCGACCGTGGCCAGGCGCGAGCGCGGCTCGCGCAGCGGGCCCGCTGGCAGCAACCACCCGTTGCCGAAGCCGCGTGCGCCATCGACCACTGCGATCTCAAAGTCACGCGCGAGAGCGTAATGCTGGAGCCCGTCGTCGCTCACGATGTGCGTGCAGTCCGGATGCGCGGCGAGCAGCGCACCCGCGGCGGCGGGGCGGTCAGTTCCGATCCAGACCGGCACGCCCGAGCGCGCGGCGAGCAATGCGGGCTCATCACCGACGAGCGCCGGATCGTCGCCGGGCGCGACCGCGCGCGGGCCGGTTGCAGCGCCCCCGTACCCGCGGCTGACGATGCCGGGACGATGGCCCTGCGCCCGCAGGAGCGCCGTCAGCCACAGCACCAGCGGCGTCTTGCCGCTGCCGCCCGCGGTGAGATTGCCGACGACGATCACGGGCACCGGCAGCCGGTGCGTGCGCAACAGGCCGGCACGGAACAAGGCCCGGCGCAGCGCAACGGTCAGGGCGAAAAGCCCGCTCAGCGGGAGCAGCAGAATGTGGGCCGCCGAGCGCCGGTACCAGAGGTGCTCGAGTCCGCGCATGGAGGGCGCCGCGCGGCGGGGCGCTTACTTCTTGCTGGACTGGGTGGTGAACGTGATGCGGGCGTAGCCGGCGACGCGCGCGGCTTCCATCACGTTGATGACCGACTGGTGGGTCGCGTTCTGGTCGGCGT
>CAZXNF010000433.1:0-3553 GCA_964641785.1 uncultured Streptomycetaceae bacterium
CCCCAACCCTCCCCCGCACGCAAGGGAAGGTGCAATTAGAGGATTGGAATCCCGGATTTGGAGGGTCTGGCGCGGTAAAATGCGCAGCTCGCAGCATCGCGTATCCCCGAGGAGCCGGTCGTGCCCGCAGCATTGGTATCCCATCGCTTCAACGCCAGATGGGGCGCACCACTCAAACAATCAGCCGCCGAGAGCGGCCTTGCGCTCGAGCTTGTGGCATTGCCGGAAGCGGCGGACGGCCGCATCGCTGACGCGGACGCCGCACGCGCGGATGTCGCCTTCTTCAGCAGTGACGTGTTCCCTTCGCACTCGGCGCAGTTCTTTTCCGCGACCCGCAAGACCATCAACCTGAAGTGGATGCAGCTCTTCAACGCCGGCATCGACCATCCGGTGTTCGCCAGCATGCTGGAGCGCGGCATCAAGCTCACCACGGCGTCGGGTACGGCGGCGGTGCCCATCGCGCAGACGGCGATCACCGGCCTGCTGCTGCTCGCGCGCCCCTTCGGGCACTGGATGGCGGCGCAGCGCGAACGCCGCTGGGACCCTTTGCACGCACCCAAACTGCCGCGCGACCTGCAGGGTCAGACCGTGCTGGTCTATGGACTGGGCCACATCGGCAAGGCCTTCGCGAAGCTGGCGCAGGCGCTCGGCCTGCGCGTCATCGGGGCGCGACGCTCGGCGCGGCTGGCGGATGACCCGGTGGACGAGTTCATTCCCGCCGGCGATTTCCGCAAGGTGCTCGCGCGCTGCGACTGGCTGGTGCTCACCTGTCCGCTGACGCCGGACACGCGCGGGCTGGTGGATGCCGGCGTACTGGCGGCGCTGAAGCCCGGCGCGGGCGTGATCAACGTCGGCCGCGGCGAAGTCGTCGTGGAAGCGGCGCTGATCGAGGCCCTGCAGCGGGGGCACCTCGGCGGCGCCTACCTCGATGTCTTTGAAAAGGAACCGCTACCGGCCGAATCGCTGTTGTGGGACCTGCCCAACGTGGTCGTCACGCCGCACAACGCCGCCGCCAACGACGGCAACGACGCCCGCATCAACACGCTGTTCCTGGACAATCTTGCCCGCCACGTACGCGGCGAAGCCTTGCTGAACGAAGTCCTTACCCGATAAAAATACGAGGAGCCCTGTCATGAAAACTTCAGCCTTCCTGATTCTCGGCGTTGCCGCGCTGGCTCTAGCCCTCCCCGCCGCCGCCCAACAGTACCCGGCCAAGTCCATCCGCATCGTGGTGCCCTACGTGGCCGGCGGCAACACCGATTTCACCGCGCGCGTGATCGGGCAGAAGCTGTCCGAAGCCTGGGGCCAGCAGGTGCTGATCGAGAACCGCCCGGGCGGCGCCACCAACATCGGCTCCGACCTCGTCGCGAAAGCGGTACCCGACGGCTACACCGTGCTGATGGGCGGCGCTGCGAACGCGATCAACATGAGCCTCTACCAAAAGATGCCTTACGACACGCAGCGCGACTTGGCACCGATCATCCTGTGCGTCCAGGGCGCCAACCTGCTGGCGATCCACCCCTCGCTACCGGCGAAGAACCTGAAGGAGCTGCTCGCGCTGGCCAAGGCGCGGCCCGGCAAGATGAGCTACGGCTCGTCGGGCCTCGGCAGTTCCAACCAGATGGCCGGCGAACTGATGAAGCTGATGGCCGGCGTGGACATCCTGCACGTGCCGTACAAGGGCAATCCGCCGGCGATCACCGACACCATCGGCGGCCAGATCGAGATGGTGTTCAGCGGCGTGCCGGCGCTGGTCCCGCATCTCCAGTCCGGGCGCCTGCGCGCGATCGGCATCGGCAGCCTGAAGCGCTTCCCCGCGGTGCCGGACGTGCCGACCATCAGTGAATCTGGGCTCAAGGGCTACGAAGCGACGACGTGGTTCGGCCTGTTCGCGCCGGTGAAAGTGCCGAAGGACATCATCGCGAAGTGGAACGCCGACGTCGGCAAGATTCTCGCCAGCCAGGAAGTCAGCACGCGCTTCATCAGCGAAGGCATCGAGCCGATGGGCAACTCGCCGGAATGGTTCGCCAAGTTCATCGCGGACGAGATTGCCAAGTACGCCAAGGTCGTGAAAGCGGCCAACCTGAAAGGCGAATAGGATGGGAAATCGGAAATCGTGGCACGTGGTCACGGGTAAGTCAGGGCGGAGCTTTGGGAGCGGTTTCCCATTCCCCATTGCCCATTGCCCATTGCCTGTTCTTTAGCCATGTTCGACGCCGTCGACTTCTCCTCTCTCGCGCTGCCGCCACAGGCGGAAACGCTGCGCGCGGAAGTACGCGCCTTCCTGCGCGAGGAGGTCAAAGCCGGCCGCATCGTGGCGCACCTGGGCCACACCGAGTACGACAAGGACTTCACGCGCAAGGTGGCCGCGCGCGGCTGGATCGGCATGACCTGGCCCAAGCGCTACGGCGGGCACGAGCGCTCGTACCTCGAGCGCTTCGTCGTCACCGAGGAAATGCTCGCCGTGGCCGCGCCCTGCGCGGCACACTGGTTTGGTGACCGCCAGACCGGGCCCAGCCTGCTGCGCTATGGCACCGAAGCGCAGCGCATGCAGTTCCTGCCGGGGATCGCGCGCGGCGAGCTGACCTTCGCGCTGGGCATGAGCGAGCCCGACGCCGGCTCGGACCTCGCCGCGGTGCGCACCAAGGCGACGCGTGTGGAGGGCGGCTGGAGCGTCACCGGCCAGAAGGTGTGGACGAGCTGGGCGCACAAGGCGGACGCCTTCTTCGTGCTGTGCCGCACGGGGGCCGAAGAAGGCGACCGGCACAACGGACTGTCGCAGCTGATCGTCGAGTTCAATACGCCGGGCGTGACCGTGCGGCCGATCCGCTTCATGAACGGGCACCACCAGTTCAACCAGATCTTCCTCGACAACGTGTTCGTCCCGGACGCGATGGTCGTCGGGGCGGTCGGCGAGGGCTGGAAGCAGGTCACCTCCGAACTCGCGCTGGAACGCAGCGGCCCCGAACGCTACATGACCACCTTCCCGCTGTTCGTGGAGCTCATCCGGCGGCTGCGCGGCGTGGGAGACCCGCGCGCCGAGGAAGCGGTCGGCAAGCTGACGGCGCGGATGTGGACGTTGCGGCGCATGTCACTCGCCATCGCGGTGACGCTGGACCCCGGTCCTGACCAGGGCGACGGCGCGGCGCCCGCGCATGTGGACCTCGCCACTGAGGCCGCGCTGGTCAAGGACATGGGCACGTTCTACGAACGCGAGATCGTCGATGCGGCGCGGCTGCTCACCGAGATCGAGCCCACGCTGGACGCCACCGATACCTTCGAGCGCTACCTCGCCGAGACCATCATCTGCGCGCCCGTGTCGACCATTCGCGGCGGCACCACGCAGGTGCTGCGCAACATCATCGCGCGCCGACTGCTCGGGAGCCTGAAATGAGCGACGCCACTGACATCCGCTCGATGCTGGCCGAGTCGGCCGGCAACCTGTTCCGCGATCTGGTCGATCCCAAGCTGCTGGCCGATGCCAAGACCGCCGGCTGGTCGGGCAAGCTGTGGCGCGCGGTGCAGGACGCCGAGTTCCACCGCATCCTGCTGC
>CAZXNF010000434.1:0-3546 GCA_964641785.1 uncultured Streptomycetaceae bacterium
CCGTACCGGCACCGTCGGCGCCGGTACGGTGGCACCGACGGCAGCAGCGGCGGCAAAGGCGCGCAGCCGCCCGAGCACGGCGTCGGCCGGTATGGACGCGCCCTCACCGCGATGCCCGGCAAGCTGCGACTTGAGGACATCGCCGGCGGCGAGGAAGGCATCTACCATCTCGGTCCGCAACGCACGCTCGCCCTTGCGGATCTGGTCGAGCAGCGATTCAAGGACGTGCGTGACTTCCGCCATCTCGGAGAAACCGAAGGTGCCGGCGCCGCCCTTGATCGAGTGGGCCGCGCGGAAGATGGCGTTCAGGTGTTCCGTGTCGGGCGCGCTCGGGTCGAGCCCGACCAGCAGGGTCTCCATTTCGGCCAGCAGTTCGCCCGCCTCTTCGAAGAAGGCCTGGTGGAATTCAGCCAGATCGATGCTCATGGTGTCCTCCGTATAAGGATCTGAAAGATCGTTAGGCTAGCGCTGGCGCGTCCGGCGCCGTGGCCGGGACAGAGGGCATGAGCCACGCCATTTCTCATGCTCAGCCCGCAACCTTCCTCACGACTTCCACCAGTCGCACCGGGTGGAAGGGTTTGACCAGCCATCCCGTTGCGCCCGCGGCCCGTCCCTGGGCCTTCATCTGATCGCTCGACTCGGTGGTGAGCATGAGGATGGGCGTGGTGCGGTAAACCGGCAACGCGCGTAGCGCCTTGATGAGCGACAGGCCGTCCATGCGTGGCATATTCTGGTCGGTCAACACGACGTGATAGTGACAGGCGTTGGCTTTCGCCAATCCGTCGACACCATCTTCGGCCTCATCGACCTCGAAGCCGGCATCCCGCAGGGTGAATGCAACCATCTGGCGCAGCGAACGGGAGTCGTCCACCGCAAGAATTTTTTTGGACATGCCTGTTTCCCCTTCCATTTCTGGTCTGTTCCGGACCCGTGTCAAAACAGTTCGATGTCGCCCGGTTGCAGGCTCTTCTGCTGCACACGGCGAACGCGGACGCCATCGGGCTCGACAGGCACGTCGTGGCACGCCACTTGCCGGGCGATCGACTCGACGTGCGACAGCGTCTGGCCGATCAGTTGGTCGACCAGATCCTGAAACTGCAAGGACGACACCATCCGGGCAATCTCGTGATCGAGCAGGTGCGTCACTTTTGGCGGCCCCGCGAGATCGCCTGGCGCGCCTTGCGCATGGGCACGAACGAGTACCGCAATGCAGCATCCGCTATCGGTAAGCTTGGAAATCGCGTCTGCGAGCAGCACGCGAATCTGGCCGAGATCGGCCCTGATCGCATCGAACTCCGCGGGCAGCAGCGCCGGTAAGGCGCTGGCCTCTCCCCTGCCCTTGGCCATGGCGTTCACGTCGCGGCAGGATGGTTAACGTCGCGCGCCCAGGTGCTGGCGTGCAAGTCCGCCGTCACGAGCTCCCCCATGCTCAGGCCGGTCATCGGCTCTAGCAGCGCTACAACCGCTTCCACGTCGTCGCGTTCCTTGGCTTCAACTAGCCGGAGCAGACCGCCCAGGCGGCCGCTTCGATGCAGAAGTGCTGCGGCAATCTCGTCTTCGAGCTTGAGCTCGGCGACGATGTCCTTGATCGGCATTTCGAGCAATGCGTCGAGTAGCGACAGGATGCCGACCATGAAGGCGTTGTCGGCATACTCGCGGTCACTCGCATGGGCTTTCAGCGCAAGCAGTTCCAGCGTCTTGCCGCGTGTGGCTGCCATGTCCATCAGCGGGTTGCCCAGACCCGCCCTTTCGTGACCGGCGGTGTAGATCAGCAGTTGCACCCAGCGCTGCAGGGGTTTGCGTCCCAGAACCACAATCGCCTGCCGCAACGATCCGATGCGTTTGGACATGCCGCCAGCGACGGAATTGACCATGCGCAGCAGGCTGTAGCTCAACTCGGGCATGTGCTTGAAGGCCTGCTCGATTTCGCCGACTTCCGCTTCGCTCAGTACGAGCGTGAGCAGACGCAGCAGACCCGCCTTGCCCGGATCCGCCCGTTTCGTCGACATCACGGTCGGGCGGGCAAAAAAGTATCCCTGGAAGAGATCGAAACCCAGTTGCCGGCAATGCTCGGCCTGTTCCTTCGTCTCCACCTTCTGCGCCAGCTTGAGGCACTGGGTCTTGAGCAGGGCGCCGACCAGCGACTTCAACTCGTCAGGCGCAATCAGGGAGGTCTCGACCTTGACCACGTCGGCGATCGGGAGAAGTTGTGTAACCCGGTCATTCACGGTGGTGACCGAATCGATTGCGATACGGAAACCCTCCTGCTTCAGGGTGCGACAGCGCGCGATGACTTCCTCGTCGCCCAGAATGTCCTCGTCCAGCTCAAGCACCACCTGATGACGGGGCAGAAGTTCGATCGCGTCGTGCAGCAGGATCTCTCGGTTGACGTTGATGAATCCGCGGCTCGGGCCGAGCACATTCTCCAGCCCTAGTTCGGAGAAGGCGGTGACGATCACGTGGGCGGTCGCGAGCGCGCCATCGACCGGCATGCCCGCGGCATTCTCGCCGGCCCGGAACAACAGTTCGTACGCGACAACCTGTTGATTCAAATCCAGTATAGGTTGCCTGCCCACGTAGACGTTTTGAACTGCCATGCTTTTCCCCGTCTTTTCCGGCGTTGGGACGCCACCTGCGGGCGCCTCTGATGCCATCGACTACGGCACAATGACTGGTCGCTTTAGCCCCCGGCGGAGAAGATGGGTTGCAGGGAGGTCAATTTCTTGGTCTGCCGTCCGTAGACACCGCATGAGCCATCCGCCGGCCAAGGCAAGCCCCCCCGCCGCACGACCGCTGCCCCAGAGCCGGGATGGCGCGGATGGTCGCGCCGGCGCTCCCGTGTCCCTGTGGATTGCCGTCAAGACCACCGCGCTGGCTTTGCGCAGAGCGGAATGGCTGGCCATCGGGCTGGTGCTCGGCACCGTGTTTCTCGCTGCGGCACTGCCGGCAGGCGGCGCTGCGCAAGCCGCAATGCCCGTAACTGTTGTCCACACCGTTTTCGAGATCCTTGCGACGACACTCCTGGCCCTCGCCGCCGCCGCTGCACTGTGCGCCGCCGGCCAGCGGCAATCCCTCGTGCTGTCGGGCCTGGGCTCGGCGCTGATGGTGGCCGCGATCCTGAACGTCGGACATCTGCTGACTTTCCCCGGCATGCCCGGCGCGGATTTCCCCGCGCGTCAACAGGTCTCGTTGATACTCGCCCGCTCGGAACTGCTGGCAATTGCCACCGGTCTTTATATTCTGCTTCGGTTCGATGCTGCGGACCCGATGTACCGGCCGGCGTGGCGCGTCAGCGCGCCACCCGCCCTCGCACTGCTACTGGTCTTCGTTGGCATGTTTGCCGCCTACCACGGCTCACTCGGGATGATCGAAGAATGGGATGAACCCGGGACCGTCCGACTGGCGATCACCGCAGGGCTGATCTTCCTCTTCGCGGGCCTGGTCGCGCGCTTCGCGCGCCGCTATGCGGTCGCGCGGTCCCCGCGCGACCGTCTGCTCTTCGTTGCGGCCATCCTGCTCGTTCTGAATGAAACGACTTTCGTGCGT
>CAZXNF010000435.1:0-3543 GCA_964641785.1 uncultured Streptomycetaceae bacterium
ACTGCTCGGTCTGGTGCCCGTCGTCAGCGCGGTGATGGGCACCGCCGCCGGCGGCCCGTCTGGCCGCGCGATCCTCGCGCACTGGTCGGTGATGGTGCGCGGTACGAGCCAGATCTTCGCCGCCGGTCCCCCCGTGGTCGAGCGGGCTTTCGGCACCAAGCTGCACAAGGACGAACTGGGCGGCGCGAAGATGGCCGTGGATACCGCCGGTACCATCGACAACGCGGTGGATACGGAGGACGAATGCCTCGCCATGATCCGGCGCTTCCTCTCCTACATGCCGGCCAACGTATGGGAATTGCCGCCGGTGGGGGAGACGAGCGATCCGGTGGACCGCTGCGAGGACGCGCTGGCTTCCATCATCCCGCGCAACCCGCGCCAGCCGTACGACGTGCGCAAGCTGATTGCCATGCTGGTCGATCGCGACTCCATGTTCGAGATCCAGCCCACCTTCGGCCGCGCGGCCGTCACCTGCCTCGCGCGCATGCACGGCAAGGTGGTCGGCATCATCGCCAACAACCCGATGTTCGGCGGCATCATCGACGTCAAGGCGGCGCGCAAGCAGACGCACTTCACCGAACTGTGCGACACCTTCAATATTCCGCTGATCTTCCTCGACGACGTACCGGGCTTCCAGATCGGCCTGGAGTCGGAAGCTGCCGGCATGCTGCGCATCGGCATGCAGGGCCGCTATCTCAACATGCAGCTCAGCGTGCCGGTGTTCACCGTCGTCGTGCGCAAGTGCTACGGCATGGCGGGCGGCAGCACCATCGACCGCGCCGGCCTCAACTTCAAGATCGCCTGGCCGTCTGCCGAGTGGGGCTCGCTGCCCATTGAAGGCGGTGTGAAAGCCGCGTTTCGTCGCGAGATCGAGGCGGCGCCGGATCCCAAGGCCAAGGAGGCCGAGATCGAGGCGGAGATCCGCGGCTACGTGTCGCCTTTCCGCACGGCCGAGGCCTTCGCGGTGGAAGACCTGATCGACCCGCGCGAGACACGGCCCTACCTTTGTCAGTTCATCGACGCGGCCTGGCCCGGCATGCAAACGCGTGTCGGCCCGAAGTACCGCACCGGTGTCCGGCCTTAACGGAAAGCTTTCCATGGCATTCGAAGCACTGATGGCGGAATACGAAGCACGGCTCGCGAAGGCGCTCGCGGGCGGTGGCGCGGAGAAGAACGCCAAGCGCAAGGCGCGCGGCGACTGGACCGCGCGCGAGCGCATCGCCTATCTCTCGGACGCGGGCTCATTCATCGAGTCCGGCCTGTTCGGCAGTTCCGGTGTTTACCCCGAAGAAGCGGAAGAAACGCAGACCGACGGCAAGCTCGCCGGTTACGCCCGCATCAATGGCCGCGATGTCGCCATCGTCGTCAACGATTTCACGGTCAAAGGCGCCTCCACCAGCGCGACCAACGGCAAGAAAGTCGGCCACATGAAACGCGCGGCCACCGAGCGCGGCATGCCGCTGGTCGTCATCGGTGAGTCCACCGGCGCGCGACTGCCCGATGCCATGGGCTCGCGTGGTATGGGCGTGCTGCTCGGCAACGACAACACCCAGTTCCGCCGTATGCGCGAGACACCGATGGCCGCCGCCGCCTTCGGCCCCTCGTTCGGGTCGTCCACCTGGCTCATGTGCCAGGCCGATTTCGCGGTGATGAAGAAGGGCGCCACAGTCGCGGTGTCGAGCCCGCGGCTGGTGTCGATGGCCTTGAACGAGAAAGTCGACCTCGAAGCGCTGGGCGGCTGGCGGCTACACGCGGAAACGACGGGCCTCGTCGACCAGGTGGCGGACACTGAGGAAGAAGTGTTCGAGCTGATCAAGAAATTCCTCTCCTACCTGCCGAGCCATCACCGCGAGGCGCCGCCGGTGGCAGCCGTGCCCGCCGGCTCCGGCGCGGACATGGACAAGGTGTTTTCTTACCTCCCGGAAAGCCGCACGCAGGTCTACGACATGAAGAAGGTCGTGCGCTGCATCGTTGACAAGGACACGCTGTTCGAAATCAAGCCCCGCTTCGGCAAGAGCGCGGTCACGGCGCTGGCACGGCTGGGCGGCCGAAGCGTGGGTATCATCGCGAACAACCCGCAGTACCGCGGCGGCGCGCTGGATGCCGATGCCTGCCGCAAGATCGTCGATTTCATGGTGCTGTGCGATTCCTTCAACGTGCCGCTGATCCAGCTCGTGGATACCCCGGGGTTCCAGATCGGTATGGAAGCCGAGAAAGCCGGTGCGCCGGGCAAGATCATGAACTTCATGAACGCGACGACGCTGGTCACCGTGCCCAAGCTGTCGGTGATCCTGCGCAAGAGCTACGGCCGCGCGTATGTGTGCATGGGCGGCGGCCGCCACTCGGACGATGTCGCCGCCTGGCCGACGGCCGAGATCAGCTTCATGAGCCCCGAGTTCGCGACCACCATCGTGCACGGCGTGAAACCCGGCGAGCCAGGATTCGAGGAGAAACTCGAGGAAATCGCGCAGGGCTCCGACGTCTGGGGGCTTGCCGCGGTGTACGCGGCACAGGCCGTGATCCGCCCGCACGATACGCGCGATTACCTGATCCGCATGCTGGAGGTGTACCAGCTCCGCATGACCAAGGGCGTGGGCCAGCACTTGATGCGGGCCTGGCCGACCAGTTACTGACTCCCTGCCGTTTCAAAGGAAAGCCCGTGTTCAAGAAAGTCCTTGTCGCTAACCGCGGCGCTATCGCATCCCGCGTGCTGCGCGCGCTGTGGGAAATGGGCATCAAGTCCGCCGCCGTGTATTCCGAAGCCGACTACGGCGCGCCCTATCTGGAAATGGCCGGCGAGACCTACGCCATCGGCCCTTCCCCGGCGCGCGAGTCCTACCTAGACCAGGACAAGCTGCTGGCGGCGATCAAGCAGTCCGGCGCCGACGGCGTGCACCCGGGCTACGGCTTCCTGTCGGAGAACGCCGACTTCGCGGCCAAGGTGGAGGCCATGGGCGTGCGCTTCATCGGGCCGTCACCAAAGTGGATCGAGGCGATGGGCCACAAGACCCGGGCCCGCGAGTTGGCGGCTGAATACGGCATGCCGATGACCCAGGGCTCCGACGTCCTGCCGATGGAAGGCGAAGCGATCCTGGAAGCCGCGCGCAAGATCGGCTATCCGGTGCTGGTCAAGCCGGCGGGCGGCGGCGGCGGCATCGGCATGCTGCCGGTGAAGAGCGAAGCCGAATTGCTGGCTGCCGTGGAGCGTTCGCGCTCGATGGCCTCGCGCGGCTTCGGCAATGCCGAGGTCTATCTGGAGAAGTTGCTGGAGAAGCCGCGCCATGTCGAATTCCAGGTGCTGGGCGACCATCACGGCGGCTGTGCGCACCTGTTCGAGCGCGACTGCTCCACCCAGCGCCGCAACCAGAAGGTGATCGAGGAAGCGCCGGCACCCAATATTCCGCGCGCGGAGATTCACGCTACGGCCGACAAGATCACAGCCATCCTGCGCGAGTTGGGCTACGACGGCATCGGCACCGTGGAAATGCTGCGCGGCGAGGACGGGTCGTTCAACTTCCTCGAAATGAACACCCGGCTGCAGGT
>CAZXNF010000436.1:0-3539 GCA_964641785.1 uncultured Streptomycetaceae bacterium
CGCCGATGGCGGCCAGCAGCTTGAAGTCGCCGTAGCCCATGCCTTCCTTGCCGGTGGCCCACTTGAACAGCCAGTAGACCGTCCACAGCGTGAGGTAGCCCGCCACGGCGCCCAGCACTGCCGAGGGCAGTTCGGTGAACAGGCCGAACAGGTTGACGAGCAACCCGGCCCAGGCCAGAGGCAGCGTGATGTTGTCGGGCAGGTAGAAGGTATCGAGATCGATGCAGGCAAGCGCGACGAGTGCCCATACGAACAGCAGTCCGGCAAAAGCTTTGGCCGTGAACCCGAAACGCCAGGCCACGTAGGCCGACAGCAGGGCGGTCGCGAGTTCCACGAGCGGGTAACGCGCGGAGATGCGCGCCGCGCAGGCCGAGCACTTGCCGCGCAGGATCAACCAGGACAGCACCGGGACGTTCTCAAGTGCGGTGATACGATGGCCGCAGGCCGGGCAGGCCGAGCGCGGCGTCACCAGGTTGTAGACCGCTTGCTCTGCGGTGGTCGGCGCGGCGCCGCTCAGGTCGGCGCATTCCGCCCGCCATTCCCGCTCCAGCATCTTCGGCAGACGGTGGATGACGACATTCAGGAAGCTGCCGATGGCGAGGCTGAAGACGAACACCGCGCCCGTCCACAGCAGGGGCGAGGCGTGCAGCGCTTGGAAGAACGACATCAGCGAAAGACAGTGAACAGGAGGCGCACGGGTGAAGCGCCGGAGCTGCGGTTACGCCGCACGCTTTTCGCTAGACCGCCTGGCCCATCTTGAAGATCGGCAGATACATCGCGACGACCATGCCACCGATGAGCGTGCCCAGCACGACCATGATGACGGGTTCCATCAGGCTGGAGAGCGCATCCACGGCATCGTCCACTTCCTGCTCGTAAAAGTCGGCGACTTTGGACAGCATGCCGTCGAGCGAACCCGCTTCCTCGCCGATGGCCACCATCTGCAGCACCATGTTGGGAAAGACTTCCGCGTTCTGCATGGCCACGGTCAGGCTCGAGCCGGTGGAGACTTCGCCCTGAATCTTCTTGGTGGCCCTGGCATACTCGTAGTTGCCGGAGGCGCCGGCCACCGAATCCAGCGCTTCCACCAGCGGCACACCGGCGGCAAACATGGTCGCGAGCGTGCGCGTCCAGCGCGCGATCGATGATTTGCGCACGAGGTCGCCGAAAACCGGCGCGCGCAGCAGCGCAAGGTCCATCGCGTTCTGCATCTTGACCGAGCGCTTCCACATATAAAAGAACGCCCAGATGCTGCCGCCGACGATGCCGAAGATCGCGTACCAGTACTTGACGAAGAAGTCCGAGATCGCCATTACGATCAGGGTGGGGGCGGGCAGGTCCGCGCCGAAGCTCGCGAACACCGTCTTGAACGCCGGGATCACGAAGATCATGATGATCGCGGTGATGATGAAGGCGACCGCGATGATGGCGATCGGGTAGAACAGGGCGGATTTGATCTTGCCCTTGATCGCGATGATCTTTTCCTTGTACGTCGCGAGCCGGTCGAGCAGGCTGTCGAGAATGCCGGCCTGTTCACCGGCGCCCACCAGGTTGACGAACAGGGGGTCGAAGTAGAGCGGGAATTTCTGGAACGCCTGCTTGAGCGAGGAACCCGTCTCGATGTCGGTCTTGATGTCGAGCAGCAGCTTCTGCACGCGCGCATTGCTGTGACCCTTGCCGACGATCTCGAAAGCCTGCAGCAGCGGCACGCCGGCCTTCATCATGGTGGCGAGCTGGCGGGTGAAGAAGGTGATGTCCTTGTCGGTGATCGAACTGCCGCCGCTCAGCTTCTGCTTCTTGACCTTGACGACCTTGATGCCCTGGCGGCGCAGCGTCGCGTTGACGACCGCCTCGCCGCCGGCCTTCATTTCGCCGCGCAGCGTCTTGCCGGCCTTGTCGGTGCCGATCCATTGATAGACGGCGTCCTTGACCCCGCCTTTTGTCGCCGTCGCTGTCGCCATCGCGTTCCCTTTACCCCGTTCCTTGCCGCGCGATTTGCCGCTGATGAAAGCGGTTATTTCAATCGAACCAAAAGCTTAGGCCGTTAACTTGGAGTTATGATGCACTTTGGCCCCCGGTTTGTAAAGGCAGGATGGTGCGCTATTCCGCGGCCGGAGGCGGCGATGCGGCCGGGGGCAGCAGTCGGACGACTTTGACGGCCCGGCCCTGGGTCTGAACGATCTCCAGGGTGTGGCCAGCCACCCGCAGGCTGACGTCCGGCGCGGGGATGTCCTGCAGGTGTTCCACGATCAGCCCGTTCAGGGTTTTCGGCCCGTCCAGCGGAAACTGGCAGCCGAGCTTGCGATTGAGCTCCCGCAGCAGGGTGCCCCCTTCCACGAGGTAGCTGCCGTCGGGTTGCGGCGAGAAGGCGCCCTGCCGCAGCGGCGACTGGGTGGTGAACTCGCCGGCGATTTCCTCGAGGATGTCCTCGACCGTGACGAGCCCCTGCAACTCGCCGTACTCGTCCACCACGAAGCCCAGCCGGTCGCCGCTCGCCTGGAACTGCTGTAACTGCGAGAACAGCGCCGTGGCGGACGGGATGAAGTAGGGCTCGCGCATGATCGTGCGCAGTTCGTCGGCGTCGATGCGGCCGTCCTGCGCGATATTGAACACGTTGCGGGTATGGATCACGCCGACCACGTTGTCCGGCGAACCGTCGAACACCGCGAGCTGCCGGTGATGCGCGGTGGCGATCTGCCGGTGCAGTTCGGCCGGGTCGGCGCGCATGTCCACCGCCTCGATCTGGATGCGCGGAATCATCACGTCGTCGACCGTGATCGATTCCAGGTCGAACAGGTTCAGGAGGATGGAGACGTGTTTCTTGGGCATGAAGTTCGCGGACTCCAGCACGATCGTCCGCAGTTCGGCGGGCGACAGCGGCTGCGGCGCCGCGTCTTCCTTGATCCGCAGAAGCTTCAGCAGCGGCCGCAGCACGGCGTCGGTGGACACCGAGAGCAGGCTCACGAAGGGTGCCGAGACAACCGCCAGCACCCGCATCGGCCACGCGACCAGCCGGGCGATGCTGTCGGCGCTGTACTGGCCGAGCCGCTTGGGCACGATCTCGCCGAGCACGATCGACACGTAGGTGATCGAGACCACCACGATGCCCGTCGACATGATGCTGCTGGTCCGTTGTTCCAGTCCGGAGGACACGAACCAGTCTGCCAGCGGCGCGGCCAACACCGCCTCGCCATAGATGCCGTTCAGCAGGCCGATCGAGGTGATCCCGATCTGGATCGTCGACAGAAAGCGCGTCGGGTCCTCGCCGAGCCGGACGGCCGCCGCCGCGAGCCTGTCGCCCCCCTGGGCCAGCGCCGCGAGGCGCGATTTGCGCGCGGTGAGCAGCGCCACCTCCGACATGGCGAACACGCCGTTCAGCAGGATCAGGCAGACGAGTATCAGCACTTCCATGGAGGCACCTCAGCGGTCGTTTCCTCGGGCGGCCGTAGCCGCCGCGGGCCTGCGGATCAGCCGCGGCCGAGGATCACTTCCAGAACAAACTTGCTGCCGACGTAGGCGAGTACGAGGAGCAGGAAACC
>CAZXNF010000437.1:0-3538 GCA_964641785.1 uncultured Streptomycetaceae bacterium
ATTGTCGATGATGAAGTTACGGCCGGTCTGCTCGGTGAGGTTCAGCCCCATGATGCGCGCCACCACGTCCACGGTGCCGCCGGGCGGATAGGGGACAACGATCCGCACCGGTCGCGCGGGATAGGCTTGCGCGGCTGCGGCGCTGGTGAGGGATGCCAGAGTCAGAGCCCCAAGAATACGGAGGGTGGTTTTCATCGGGTTGCCTAAAGGAAAAGCCAAGCCTGTTGAGGATGTGAACACGCTGGATTTCGCAGGTTCGTCATTCCAGCGGGAGCTGGAAACCATAGGCTCGGAGATTTACCGCTGAGCTCTCCATGGGCTCCCGCCTGCGCGGGAGCGACGACCCTACGCAACTTTCGCGAGCTTGGGCTGGATCCGGTAGCCGTACTGCTGGTCGAGCCCGAGTTCCTGCACGATACGCACGCCGGTCATCAGCGCCTCGCCTTCCAGGTTGCGCAGCGGTTTGCGCAGCGCGCCAACGGGCAGGCCCAGCGCGCGCATCAGGCTCTTCACGGCGACGGGGTTGATCGCGGAATAGTTGAAGTGCAGCACCGGCAGCATGCGCAGGTAGGTATTCTTGAAGTTTTCCGCGTCGGCGTGGGTCTTCCACGGCTTGGAAATCACCGCCATTTCCGCCGGAATCACGTTGCCGCCCATGTTCGCGGTACCGTGGCCACCGAGCGACATCGTCGGTACCACCAGGCCGAGGTTCGGTGAGTCGCAGCACATGATGGTCGCATCGGGCTTGGCGGCCAGCATCTGCGCCACCTGACCCACGCGCGTGGTGGACTCTTTGAGGATCACGTAGTTCGGGTGCTTGAGCAGCCGCAGCAGGTGGTCCCAGTGCAGGTCGGTCTTGATGCGCGGCGGATTGTTGTAGATGCCGAGTGGCAGGTCGGTCGCTTCGGCGACCTCGAAATAGAAGCGCTCGATGTCGTCTTCCGGCCCGCAGAGGTAGGGCGGGGCGGCGATCACCGCGCCGTCCGCGCCGTTCGCCTTGGCGAACTTCACGTTGTCGATCACCTGCTCGGTGGTATTGCCGGTACAGCCGTAGAAAAACTGCATGCCGCCGGTCTTCAGCTTCACCGTCTCGACGAGCAACTGCTTTTTCTCTTCCGGCGTCAGCAGGGAGGGCTCGCCGGTGGAACCCATGAACAGCATTGCCGCCGTGCCGTGCTTCGCCTGGAAGTCGATCAACGTGCGGAACGCGCCGAAGTCGATGGACAGGTCCTGATTGAACGGCGTAATGCTGGCGACGAACGAGCCTTCGACGCGAAGTTTGGCCATGGCATGCTCCCGGAGTGTGGATGGTGCGGCGCGATACGCGGCAATGTAGGACGTGCCACCCGCTTCGTCAATTGGACGGGAATTCTCCTGCGGGCGGCGGCGCGGCAGGGCGTTTGCGCCGCTGCTACCATCCGGACATGGCCCAGCAACGATTCCAGCAACTCGCCCATTGGGGCGCATTCACGGCGGTGGTCGAAGACGGCCGCCTGATCGCCTGCGAACCCTTTTTCCGCGACGTGGCGCCGTCGCCGATGCTGGGCGCAATGCCGGCAATGGTGTATTCGCCCACCCGCATCCAGCGGCCGGCGGTGCGGCAGTCGTGGTTGCGGGGGCGCGACCGCACGCGCCGCGGCGACGATGCCTTCGTCGAGGTGCCGTGGGACGAAGCGCTGGCACTGGTGGCCGGTGAACTGGCGCGCGTGCGCGCCGAGCACGGGCACGACAGCATCTTCGGTGGCTCCTATGGCTGGGCGTCCGCCGGGCGGTTTCACCATGCGCGGACACAGGTGCGGCGCTTTCTGTTTTCCGGCGGCGGCTGCACGGACCAGGCGGGCAATTACAGCTGGGGCGCCGCGCAGTTCCTGCTGCCGCACGTGATCGGCACCTTCGAGCCGGTGGCGGGCAAGGCCACCGACTGGGCGAGCGTGGTCGAGCACACAAAGCTGGTATTGGGCTTCGGCGGTTTCGCGCTGAAGAACGACCAGATCGGCTCCGGCGGCTGCGGGGAGCACACCATGGCGCAGCGCCTGCGCGAGGCGAAGGCGCGCGGCATCGAATTCGTGGTGGCGAGCCCGGTGAAAAGCGACAGCCCCGCGTTCCTCGGCGCGCAGTGGCTGCCGGTGCGGCCGAACACGGACACGGCCATGTTGCTGGCGATGGCGCAGACGCTGGTCGCAGAAAATCTCCACGACCGAGGTTTTCTCGACCGCTGCTGCACGGGGTTCGAGCACTATCGCCGCTATGTAATGGGTGACGCGGATGGCGTTGCGAAAAGCCCGGAATGGGCGGCGCCGATCTGCGGCGTGCCCGCCGATGCCATCCGCACGCTGGCGCGCCGCATGGCGGGCACGCGCAGCTTCATCACGCTCGCCTGGTCCCTGCAGCGCGCCCACCGCGGCGAGCAGCCGTACTGGGCCGCGATCGCGCTGGCGGCGATGCTGGGGCAGATCGGCCTGCCGGGCGGCGGCATTGCGTTCGGCCACGGCTCGATCAACGGGGTCGGCGTGCCGCGCCTCAACGTGCCGAGCCCCGAAATGCGGATGGGTGTGAACCCCGCCCAGCGCGCCATCCCGGTCGCGCGGCTGACAGACATGCTGGAGCAGCCCGGCGCGGAGTACGAATTCAACGGGCGGCGCGAGCGCTACCCGGACATCCGTCTCGTCTACTGGGCGGGCGGCAATCCCTTCCACCACCACCAGGACCTCAACCGTCTGCGCCGCGCCTGGCGCAAGCCGGAAACGGTGGTTGTGCACGAGTCCTGGTGGACGCCGACCGCGCGGCATGCGGACATCGTGCTGCCGGCGACCACGCCGTTTGAACGCAACGACATCGGCGGCGGCGCGCGCGACAGTTACATCTTTGCGATGCAGCAGGCGATCGCGCCGGTGGGGGAAAGCCGCAACGACTTCGACATCTTCTCGGCACTGGCCGCCCGCAACGGCCACCTCGAGCACTACACCGAGGGCCTCGGCATTGATGCGTGGCTGCGGCAGATCTGGCAGCGCCTCGAAAAACCCTACGCTGCCGCCGGTGTGACCCTGCCGTCCTACGAAGCCTTCCAGGCGCAAGGCTGGTTCCAGCGGCCGCCGCCCGCGAAGCCCTTTGTGCTGTTCGACGAATTCCGCGAAGACCCCGCGGCCCATCCGCTGAAAACGCCGTCCGGCAAGATCGAAATCTTTTCGGAGACCATCGCCGGTTTTGGTTACGACGATTGCCCGGGGCATCCGGCGTGGCTGCCGCCGTCCGAGTGGCTAGGCAACGCGTCGGGCGCGTTTCCGCTGCATCTGGTCACCATCCAGCCGCCGGACCGCCTGCACAGCCAGCAGGACCCCGGCCCGCTCGCACAGGCGCACAAAATCGCGGGTCGCGAAGCGCTGCGCCTGAACCCCGCGGACGCCGCGGCGCGCGGCCTGAAAAGCGGGGACCTCGTGCGGGTCTTCAATGCGCGCGGCGCCTGCCTCGCCGGCGTGCGGATCGACGAGGGCGTGATGGCCGGCGTGGCGGTCATGGCGACTGGCGCCTGGTACGACCC
>CAZXNF010000438.1:0-3537 GCA_964641785.1 uncultured Streptomycetaceae bacterium
CTGTTGTCGAACACCAGCTCCACGCTCGCGCGGTTGACGGGCTGGCGCCCGCCGGCGCCGTTGAAGAGCACGTCCTGCATGGTCTCGCCGCGCAGGTGGCGGGCGGAGGATTCGCCGAGCACCCAGCGCACGGCGTCGATGATGTTGGACTTGCCGCAACCGTTGGGGCCAACGATGCCGACGAGTTGTCCGGGCACCGGAATGCGGGTGGGATCGACGAAAGACTTGAAGCCGGCGAGCTTGATGTCGGTGAGGCGCAATGGGTTCTTCGGTTGACGGTTTATAATGCGGACTTTGGTGGGCGCAAATTCTACCTATAGCGCCGCCTCCCGTCATGCCGCCTTGTCCTATCGGCCCGCCCGGATATGCCTACGTCGCCCAAGCCGCCCCAGTCCGCCGCCCGTCCCGCCAAACGCCTCGCGACGTTTCCCAGTCCTGCGCCCGGGCGGGATTTCCATATTCACATGGAAATTCCGGAGTTCACCTGCCTGTGCCCGATGACGGGCCAACCCGATTTCGCGCATCTGACGCTGGACTATGTGCCCGACCGCACCTGCGTGGAACTGAAGAGCCTCAAGCTCTACGCGTGGTCGTACCGCAACGAAGGCGCCTACCACGAGGCGGTGACCAACCGCATCCTCGATGATCTGGTGCGAGCGACCAAGCCACGCTACCTGCGGCTGACGGCGCGCTTTTTCGTGCGTGGCGGCATTTTCACGACCGTCGTCGCCGAGCACCGCAGGCGTGGCTGGAAACCCGCGCCGGCCGTGCCGCTCGACACGTTCCCGCCGCAGCCCAGTACGCGCGGTTAGCCTTTCTTCGCGGGTCGCGCGAGATCGGACGCCAGCCCCGCGGCCACGATCAATCCGCCGCCCGCCCACTCGCGGACGGTCATGACATCCCCGACCAGCCACCAGGCGGCGGTCGCGGTGACCACCAGTTCGAACAGGTAGATCACCACCGCGCGGTTGGCCGGCACGCGCGCCAGCCCGTATTGCACGGACACATTGACCGCCGCGAGCACCACCCCCAGCAACACCAGCAGCGCCACCCCGCGCCCGTCGGGCCACGCCATCGCGGCCGGCGCCCACAGCATGGCGGCGAGCCCGACCACGCCACCCCCCGCGAATACCGCGCAAGCCCGGACCGCGTCGGGCACCGCCGCCATCCGGCGCGACAGCACGTTCGACAGCGCAAAGGCCACGCCCGCCGACAGCGCCATCCATTCCGCCGCATCATGCGGCAGCGGCGCGCCCACGGCCGGATTCCACAGCATGACGCCCGCCCCGCAGAGCGCGAGCGCCATCACGGCGTAGCCGCGCGCCGTCAGCGCCTCGCCGAGCAATATTCGCGCGAACAGCATGGTCCACAGGGGTGACAGATAAAACAACAGGACCACACGCACGACATCGCCGTAAATCACGCCGAGCGTGAAACCGATGTTGCTCCAGCCGGTGACGAGCGCGAGTCCGCCGAGCGCGCCCAGCAGCGGAGGCTGCCGCGGCCAGCCGCGCACGAACGGCAGGACCAGTGCCAGCGCGATCAGATAGGTCACCGTCGCGGCCGGTGCGCCGGGCAGACCGCCCTCGGCCAGGGCGCGGTACGGATACCAGACGAGACCCCAGACCGTCGCGCCCCCGAACAGCGCGGCGACCGCCACGCGCCCCTCGCGTGCCGTCGTCATGCGGCCACCGGCACGCGCGCCGCTATAATCCGGCCTTCCGCGGCGGCTTCCTGGTCCGCGGCCCCTGATTCATCACGCTTCTTCATTGATGCCCGCTTGAACCCCAATCTCGACCGCCTCCAGCCTTATCCCTTCCAGAAGCTGACCGCGCTGCTGGAAGGCGTGCCACCGCCCGCGGGACTGCGCCGGATCCCGCTGCACATCGGCGAGCCCAAACATCCGACGCCGGAACTGATCAAGCGCGCGCTGGTGGATAACCTCGACGGTCTGGCCGCCTATCCGCCGACCGCCGGCTCCGACGCGCTCCGCGGTGCAATCGCCGGCTGGCTGCAGCGCCGGCATGGTCTGACCGACCTCCGGGCCGCCGACCAGGTCATCCCCGTCACCGGTAGCCGCGAGGCGCTGTTTGCGTTTGCACAGTCGGTGATTGATACCCGCGGCAACTCAACGCCGGTCGTCGTCTCCGTGAACCCGTTCTACCAGATTTACGAAGGCGCGGCCCTGCTCGCCGGCGCCGAAACGCAGTTCCTCAACACCCTGCCGGATCGCAACTTCGCGCTCGACCTCGCGCAGCTTCCGGAGTCCGTATGGCGGCGGACGCAACTGGTCTACGTCTGCTCCCCGGCCAATCCGACCGGCCGCGTGATGCCGCTGGCCGAATGGCGCCAGTTGTTCGAGTACTCCGATCGCTACGGGTTCGTCATCGCGGCCGACGAGTGCTACTCGGAGATCTATTTCGACGAGGCGCACCCGCCGCTCGGCAGCCTGCAAGCGGCACAGCAGCTCGGCCGCGGCGGCTATTCGCAACTGGTGTCCTTTGGCAGCCTGTCCAAGCGTTCGAACGTGCCGGGCATGCGCTCGGGCTACGTCGCCGGTGACGCCGCCATTCTCAAAAAATTCCTGCTCTACCGCACCTACCACGGTTGCGCGATGAGCCCGGTCGTAGCCGCCGCCAGCATCGCCGCCTGGAACGACGAAGCACACGTGATCGAGAACCGGCGGCTCTACCGGGAAAAGTTCGACGCCGCGGTCCGCATCCTGCGCGAGGTCAACGAAGTCGCCATGCCGGACGCCGCGTTCTACCTGTGGCTGCGGGTCGGCGGCCGGGGCGGCGAGAGCGACACCGCCTTCACCCGGCGCCTGATGGAACAGCAGAACGTCTCCGTGCTGCCGGGCAGCTACCTCGGCCGCGAAGCACAGGGCGTGAACCCCGGTACCGGCTTCGTGCGGATCGCGCTGGTCGCGGGAACCGAAGAATGCACCGAAGCCGCCCAACGTATCGCCGCCGCCCTGCGGTCGGCATAACAACACCCACCGACACTGTCACGGAACCGTCATGACCACACTGCAGCCTGTTATCGAAGAAGCCTGGGAACAACGCGCGGAACTCACGCCCGGCAAGGCGCCGGCGAAAATCGGTGATGCCGTGGCGCAGGTGCTGAAGGGCCTCGACGCCGGCACCCTGCGGGTCGCCGAAAAACAGGGCGGCGACTGGGTCGTGCACCAGTGGCTCAAGAAAGCGGTGCTGTTGTCGTTCCGGCTGGAGGACAACGTCGCGATGGCTGGCGCCGCAACGCAGTACTACGACAAGGTCCCCGGCAAGTTCGCGCATTACAGCCGCGAGGACTTCGCGCGCGGCGGCTTCCGCGTGGTGCCGCCGGCGATGGTCCGCCGCGGCGCGTTCATCGCGAAGAACGCGATCCTCATGCCCTCCTACGTGAACATCGGCGCCTACGTCGATGAGGGCACCATGGTCGACACCTGGGCCACCGTCGGCTCCTGCGCCCAGATCGGCAAGAACGTGCACCTGTCGGGCGGCGTCGGCATCGGCGGCGTGCTGGAACCGCTGCAGG
>CAZXNF010000439.1:0-3528 GCA_964641785.1 uncultured Streptomycetaceae bacterium
TCGCGCGCGAGGAAGGGGGCGTGTCCGGCGTCGGCGACGAGCGTCCGCTGCGCGCCCGCTACCCAGGCGCGCGCGCGGTGGCCTTCGATCTGGCGCTCGCCATGCTGACCCGGACGCAGGCGCGTGCGCCGCGCTGGCAGCAGTGGCTGGGCCGCGCGCCCGGCGCGGTGTGTGGCGACCTCGAGGCGCTGCCTTTCCGCGACGAGGCCTTCGGATTGGTGTGGTCGAACCTCGCACTCCAGTGGTGCAATGCGCCGGACAAAGTCTTTGCCGACGTGCGGCGCGCGCTCGCGCCCGGCGGCCTCTTCGTGTTCAGCACCTTCGGGCCGGACACACTGAAGGAACTACGCGCCGCCTTCGCGGCGGCCGATGGCCGGCCCCACGTCAATCGCTTCATCGACATGCACGATCTGGGCGACCTGCTGGTGCACGCCGGCTTTGCCAATCCCGTGATGGACATGGAAATCCTGACCGTGACCTACGAGGACGTGATGGCGGTGATGCGCGACCTCAAGGCGATCGGCGCGCACAACGTCAACGCCGGACGGCCGGCGGGCCTCAGTGGGCGACGCATGCTGGCCGCGGTACGCGACGGCTACGAACGCTTCCGCCGGGACGGCCGCCTGCCCGCCACCTTCGAGGTGGTCTACGGCCATGCGTGGAAGCCGGAACCACGGCTAAGCCCGACCGGGCGGCCGGTGATCGACATCAAAAAGCGGTGATGAGCGTGATGGGTAATGGGTCATGGGTAATGAGGGCAAACAGGGTGAGTGGCTTGTGAACCCATCACCCATCACCCATTACCCATTACCGAAGGGGTTCTTCATCACCGGCACCGACACCGGCGTCGGCAAAACGCTCGTGTCCTGTGCGTTGCTTCAGGCGTTCGCCGCGCAGGGTTTGCGCGTGGCCGGCATGAAACCGGTGGCGGCGGGGTGCAACGCGGCGGGCGCCAACGAGGATGTGACGGCGCTGATCGCGGCCGCCAACGTCGTCGCACCGGAAAACCTGGTGAACCCGTATCGCTTCGCACCGCCGATCGCACCGCACCTCGCGGCCGCCGGCGCGGGCGTGGAGATCTCGCTGGCGCGCGTCGAGGAAGCTTACCGCGCGCTGTCGGCGCTGGCCGATGTCGTGATCGTGGAAGGCGTGGGCGGCTTCTCCGTGCCGCTCAACGCACGCGAAGACACCGCTGATCTCGCCGTACGGCTGGGCCTGCCGGTGATTCTGGTCGTCGGCCTGCGCCTGGGTTGTCTGAATCACGCCTTGCTGACGGCGGCGGCGGTCAGGGCGCGCGGTCTCAGGCTCGCGGGCTGGGTGGCGAATGCCATTGATCCCGAGATGGCACGGGCTGACGCCAATGTCCGGGCGCTGCAAGACCGCCTCGGCGCACCGCTGGTCGCACGGGTGCCGTTCATGGCGCCGCCGGAGGCGCTGCAACTGGCCGGGATGGTGGATTTGTCCAGCCTTGCGCGCGACTGAACGCAGCGCACGAGCGCGCGAGGCAATCTCATGGCGAAACCTTTGTTTTTGGTCGGGTATTCTGATTGCCGGTGGGGTGGCCGATGTGCTAAATTCAGTGCGTTTTTTTCCGCAAGTTTGCGCCTCCGTTCGACCGAACGTCGGCGCCTGTATGGATTCTGCAAATGATCTGCACTGAGCTTGGCGTCGGGACCGGATACACGGTGTTGGCGCAACGCAATAATTCGCTGACGCCGGCCACGCGATTGCTGGCCTTTTGTGCCATCGCGCTGGTTTGCACGGGTATCGCGGGGGCGTTTGCGCTGGCGGGCGCCCCGTACGTGCTGCCATTCGTGGGCATGGAGCTGGCAGGTCTGGCGTTGGCGTTTTGGTGGATCGAACGGCACGCCGGAGACTACGAGCGGGTCACGTTGCGCGGCGTAGCGCTCGAGATCGAAGTGGGGGATGCGCAGCGCATTGAACGCCGCACCTTCAATCCGCAGTGGGCGCAGGTGCTGTTCGATGGCGACCGCCTCGCGGTGCGCGAGCGCGGCAAGGCGTTCGCGTTTGGACGCTTGATGACGCAAGGCGAGCGCGCGCAGGTGGCGAAGCAATTGCGGCGGCAGATCGGATGCGCCGCGGCGGGTGGGGCCGTGCACGGGCGGCAGTGGGATTCGAGAATCGCAAGTTAGCAATCGGGGAACGCATGAAGCGCATGAAGAACGGGCAAGCTCTCGCCACCCTCGCCGCGGCCGCGGCGCTGCTTCTGGGTCTGCCGGCGGCGGCCTTCGCCAAGTTCAATCTGCCGCCACCGCAATCGCCGATCGCGCAGCAAATCTACGATCTCCACACGCTCATCATGTGGATCATCGTGGTGGTCTTCGTGGTGGTGTTCGGTGCGATGACCTATTCGATCGTCATGCACCGCAAGTCGATCGGCCACCAGGCGGTGCCCTTCCACGAAAACACCACGGTCGAGATCCTGTGGACGATCGTGCCTTTCGTGATCCTGCTCGGCATGGCCTACCCGGCGACCAAGACGGTGCTCGCGATGCGCGACACCAGCAATCCCGACATCACGATCAAGGCCACTGGCTATCAGTGGAAGTGGGGCTACGACTACCTCACCGGCGAAGGGCAGGGCATCGGGTTCTACAGCACGCTGTCCACGCCGCGCGACCAGATTGACGGCAAGGCGCCCAAGGGCGAGAACTATCTGCTGGAAGTCGACAACAACCTCGTGGTGCCGGTCGGCAAGAAGATCCGCATCATCACCACGGCCAACGATGTGATTCACGCGTTCTGGGTGCCGGCGCTGGGCATCAAGCAGGACGCCATTCCCGGTTTCGTGCGCGACACCTGGTTCAAGGCCGACAAGGAAGGCACCTACCGCGGCCAGTGCGCGGAACTGTGCGGCAAGGACCACGGCTTCATGCCGATCGTGGTCGAAGTGGTTTCCGCCGAACAGTACGCGGCCTGGGTCGGCGACCAGAAAAAGAAACTCGCGGCGCTCGCCGACGACCCCAACAAGACGTGGACGCCGGACGAGCTGAAGGTGCGCGGCGAGAAGGTCTTCGCGCAGAACTGCGTCGCCTGCCATCAGGCGACCGGCATGGGCGTGCCCGGCGCTTTCCCGGCGCTGGTGGGCAGCCCGGTCGTGCTGGGCCCCGATGCTGTCCAGATCAGCGTCATGCTGAACGGGGTCGTGAAGAACGGCAAGCCCACCGCGATGGCGTCGTTCAAAGAGTTGTCGGACGTCGAACTCGCCGCCGTCATGACCTACACGCGGAACGCTTGGTCGAATGCCGGCAAGGCGAAGGATCCACTGATCGAGCCCGCGGACGTCAAGGCCGCCCGCAAGTAACACTCAAGATTCCCGGAGAACGAACACCATGAGCGCAGTCATCAACACCGACGGCCACGGCCACGACGATCACGGCCACCCGACGGGCATCAAGCGCTGGCTGACCACGACCAATCACAAGGACATCGGCACGATGTACCTGTGGTTCAGCTTCACCATGTTCCTGATCGGCGGCGTGCTGGCGCTCGGCATCCGCGCCGAAC
>CAZXNF010000440.1:0-3523 GCA_964641785.1 uncultured Streptomycetaceae bacterium
GTAGTTGGAGAACGGGTCGACTTCGGAGGGCGCGCGCAGCATGGTCGCCGCGTAACCCGGCACGCTGCGCCGCAACAGTTGTTCGGCGGTATTTCCGACCTTGGAGATGCCGGAAAGTTCGAGCTGCACGAAGAAGGAATTGACCTCTTGGGCGGCCGTCACCGCAAAACGATGGAACACGCCCCGGATCGCCCAGCAATCGTCGCCATACTCCAGTCCGGCCAAGGCTTCCAGTGTGCGCTTGTCGTTGAACGAATAGTTGTAGCGGCCGACCAGGCCCCAATTGCCGGCAAACCGCCACTGGCCCGAAAGATCAATCTGGTCGACGTTGGGGTTGGTGGTCGTCGTCGTTCCCGGGGTCGTGTTCTGGCGCGTGAACCGGTAAGCGGCGTTGAGTAGCTTGCCGGGTTCCGGGTTGTAGCGCAGGGCGGTATAGGCGCGCTGCAGCTGCGACTGCTGGGTGGTGTAGGACACACCGGCGTCGAGAATCCAGTGCGGGATGATGATGCCGCGCACGGCCGCCAGCAGGTCCGAAGTGCTGTTGGGCGTGGGTAACACACCGGGGATCGTCACGCGCTGACGTTCGATGAAGTAGCGCTGCGCGATGCCGGCGCTGATGCGCTCGGCGCCATTTTCCGCCTGAATCAGGCGCGTGGACAGGCCCCAGGTGATCGCGTGCAGGTCGTTGATGCGGTCGTAGCCCGAGAACTGGTTTTCGGTGAACAGCGTGGCGAAGCTCAAATCCTGCGTCGTGCTCTCGAAGTTGGGAATGCGGTTCTGGTCGCGGTACGGGATCCACGTGTAGTAGAGGCGCGGTTCGATCGTCTGCGTCACCGCGCTGCCGAACACGTTCGTGTCGCGTTCGAACACCATGCCGCTGTCCACGCTCACCGTCGGCGTCGTAATGCTCTGGTTGAAGTTCGGCGTGATGGTCTTGTTGTCGATCGAGTACTGGCGGTAATTCACCCCGACCTTGGGCGTGACGTAGCCGAACGCCGTCGTGATGGGGAAAGACACCGACGGATTGGCCATCCAGCGCTGGCCGTTCGGCAGCGTGATGGTCGGATTCTGGAAATCGTTGTAATTGGAGATGAGGTCGAAGTCGAAGCCCGCAATATCGGCCTTCGCCGCGGTCAGGCTGACCCGGGGCGCGCGGCTGTACGGCGACGTGGTCGGATTCGCCGGATCGACCTGCAGCGTCTGCCAGCGCTGGTAGAGGCCGTTGACGTTCCAGGTGCCGCCGTTCCACCAAGTGCCGTTGCGGCCGAGGGTCGCCTCGCGCGGGAGCACCGCCTGCGAAGTCTGCGCCACGTTGGTCGACAGGTCGGTGAAGTACTGCGAATCCGACACCTGCTGGATGTTGACCATACCGTACCACGGCCCGTAGTTCTGCTGGTGGCGGAACGCGCCGAAGTAGCGGTACTGGTCGTTGCTGTTCTTGTCGTTCGGCAGCACCTGGTAGAACGCGCGTCCGTTCAGCGACTTCTCCAAGTAGCGGAACTCGGAGTCCAGCATGAAGCCGTTCTTCTGCAGGTAGCGCGGTGTGAAGGTCGCGTCGTAGTTGGGCGCGATGTTCCAGTAGAACGGTTGCGCGACCTGCGCGCCTGTGCGGCCGGTCGTGCCTATGTGGGGGGTCAGCAGGCCGGTCTTGCGCTCTTCCTTCAGCGGGAAAGAGAGGTAGGGCGAATACAGGATGGGCACGCCGAAAAACTCGAGCCTGGCATCACGCGCCACGCCGGTATTCTGGTCCTGGTCGAGCGTAAGCTCGCCCGCGCGCACCAGCCAGGCATCGTTGCCGCATTCGCAGGTGGTGAAGGTGGTGCGCTCCGTGCGCATGCGCGTGCGGCTCTCGAAGTCGATACGGTCGGCGGTGCCGCGGGCAAACGTGGCCGGCGCGACCGGCGTGCGTTCGAAGGCCGAAAGCGGACGCTCGCGCGGCGCTTTCGGCGGTTCCGGGCGCAACTCGAAAGCGGCCCCCGTCATGAATCCGCGCTCGTCCGTCAGGTTGGCCTTCAACCGGCTGCCGGTGAGCTTGTCGCCGAAGCGCTCGAAACGCACGTTGCCCTCGGCGGTGACCTCGTCGGCTTCCGGGTCGTAGCGCAGCCAGTCGGAGAAAATGCGCTGGTCGCGCCGGCGCAGCCGCACGGTGCCATCGGCTTCGACTTCGCGGCCGGCGTAGCCGCGCAGGCTGTCGGCGTCCAGAAAGACCGGCACTTCTTCCTGCAGCGCGGCGGGCGGGCGCAAAAAAGACGGCTGCATGCGCAGCCGGATCTCAGGGTGGGCGACCGGCGCTGGAGTGACCGTGTCGGCGGCCTGCGCGCCCTGCGCCCCGGCCAGCACGAGCGGTGCCAGCAACGCGCGCGACGCACGAAAGCAGGAGAGACGCGGCGAACGCGCGTGACGCGGGGGGCGCATGGGATGGTTCAGGGGTGCCCCACAGCCGGGCGGCCGCGAGTGCGGTGCTAAAATCGCACAATTTGCTAGGGAAGGCAATGCACGAAGACGATCGCGTGCGCGCGCTTCGTGCGTGGCTCACCACAGCGCTCCCGGCGGCTCCCGCTGGGAGCGGCTTGACCCTCTCCAGCGCGTCCGCGGACGCCAGTTTCCGGCGCTATTTCAGGGCCATCCGGGGCGCCGGCACGTGGATCGCCATGGACGCGCCGCCGCCGCGCGAGGATTGCCGGCCGTTTGTGCAGGTCGCTGCCCTGTTGCGTGCGGCGGGCCTGAACGCCCCGCAGGTGCTCGCGCAGGACCTCGAGCAGGGCTTCCTGCTGCTGACGGACCTGGGCACCCGCACCTACCTTGATGCCCTGAAAGACTCGGACGCCGCGGCGGCCGACGCCCTGTTCCACGATGCGCTGGCTGCACTGGTCGTCTGGCAGCGGGCCACGCGCGAGGGCGTGTTGCCCGAATACAACGCCGCGCTGCTCGAGCGCGAGCTGGCCCTGTTCCCGGAGTGGTATATCGGCCGCCACCTGGGCATCACGCTGACCGGCACGGAACGGGAGGCGCTGGCAGCGGTGGAGGCCAGGCTCGTGGCGAACGCGCTCGCCCAGCCGCGCGTGTTTGTCCATCGTGACTACATGCCGCGCAACCTGATGGTCTGCACGCCCAATCCGGGTGTGCTCGATTTCCAGGATGCTGTGCTGGGGCCGCTCACCTACGACGTCGTCTCGCTGTTCCGGGATGCTTTCCTGAGCTGGGAGGAAGCGCGCGTAATCGACTGGACCGTGCGTTACTGGGAAGACGCCAAACGCCAGGGACTGCCCGTAGCGGGCGATTTCGGTACCTTCTACCGCGACTTCGAATGGATGGGCCTGCAGCGCCACCTCAAGGTGCTGGGCATCTTCGCGCGGCTGAATTACCGCGACGGCAAGTCCGCCTATCTGGCTGATACGCCGCGCTTCATCGGCTACGCGCGGGCCGTCGCGCAGCGTTATCACGAGTTGGCGCCGCTCGCGCGGCTGCTCGATCGCCTGGAAGCGCGTGTGCCGGCGACCGGCTACACCTTCTGAGATCATTT
>CAZXNF010000441.1:0-3515 GCA_964641785.1 uncultured Streptomycetaceae bacterium
TCACATACCGCCCGCGTACTCGCGGAGTTCCTCGCCGAGCGCGGTAACCAGGCCGACCAGGAGATGGTCGCCGCCGCCTGAACATTTCGTTACTCCCGGTGGCCGCATTGCGGGAACCGGGGCCTTACTCCGGAGTCCGGCAGTGCAAATTCTTTTGGGAATGCAACGAGGTTCAGGGTAAGGGTTGCAAACCAATCTATTTCGATCCGTCTTGGGGCGGTAGAAGACGGTGCCCGTCTGGGCGTCGTAGCGCATTTTCTCAAGTGACATCGGCGCGCGCAGCATATTGCCGGCGAGCTTGTTTCTGCCTTCGGGGTCGCCAGCCGTGACCCACACCTGGTTGTTCGCGGAAAACCCGCTATAGCACCAGCCGAGCATGCGGCCGCGCAACTCTTCGGACAGCCCCTGCTGGCGCACGAGGAACTCCAGCACCGCGCGCCGAAAGCCCTCGACGAGAAGCCTCTCGGGCACCGGCGGCAGTTGAGCTAGGCCGCTTCGGGCGTTCTCTTGCCGTCAGCCGCAGCCTCGGCCAGGCCCGGCGTCACCAGCGTCAGCAGATCGCCGATCCGGCAGTGCGCCTCCAGCGGATGGCGCAACGGCACCTCGGCGTGAATCCGATAGCGGTTGCGGCGGCCATCGCGTTCGCGTTCCAGAACGCCGCCCTGCTCCAATTCGGCCACGATCCGCAGCACCGCGCGCTCAGTAATCCCAACTTTCAGCGCGACATCGCGCACGGTCTGTTCGCCGTCCGCGCTGAGACAAACCAGCACATGAGTGTGGTTGCTCAGGAAAGTCCAACCCGGTTCGCCGCTATTTTTGCCCGCCATGTATACGCTCCACTTGACAGTCGGCATTCTAGCGACAAATAATACATGATATTTTATTCATGCATTAGGAGTCATGAAAATGAATGCCGTAATTAAGACGCACACCCCATCCCCGACCTTCATCCCGGCCGCAGTGACCGCCCGCACGATTGCGGTTGCCGCCGGGGACGGGATCGGCATCGAAATCACCGACGCTGTGCTCGACATCCTGCGCGCTGCGGATCCGACCCTGGCATTCGAACCGGTCACCGTCGGCCTGCAAGCCTATCAAGCCGGTGCGTTATCCGGCTTCGGGCCTGAGGTGATGGATGCGATCACACGCCACGGGGTGATGTTGAAGGGCCCGATCACCACCCCGCAGGGCGGCGGCTACAAGAGCGTGAACGTCAGTCTGCGCAAAAGCCTGGGCCTCTACGCCAATTTGCGCCCCTGCGTCGCGTATCACCCGTTCGTGGACACCCACCATCCGGGCATGGACTTGGTGATCGTGCGCGAAAACGAGGAAGACACCTATGCCGGCATCGAGCACCGGCAGAGCGACGAGGTCTACCAGTGCCTCAAGCTGATCACCCGACCCGGCTGCGAACGGATCGTGCGCTATGCCTTCGAGTACGCGCGCGCGCACGGCCGTCGCAAAGTCACCTGCATGACCAAAGACAACATCATGAAGATGACCGACGGCCTGTTCCACACGGTCTTCGACGAGATCGCCGTGGAATACCCGGAGATCGCCAACGAGCACATGATCATCGACATCGGCACTGCAAAAATGGCGGTACAGCCGGGACGTTTCGACCTGGTGGTGACGCTGAATCTCTACGGCGACATCCTCTCCGATGTGGCGGCTGAAGTGGCCGGCTCGATCGGCATGGCGCCGTCGTCGAACATCGGTCACGACTGCGCGATGTTCGAGGCGGTGCACGGTTCGGCCCCGGACATCGCGGGCCAGGACATCGCGAACCCCTCAGGACTCCTGCTTTCGGCGGTGATGATGCTGGTGCATCTTGGCCGCAGCGCGCCGGCCAGCGCGATTCACAATGCCTGGCTGCGCACGCTGGAAGACGGCATTCATACCGCCGATGTCTTCCACGCCGGCCGCAGCGCGCAGCGCGTGGGCACTCGTGCCTTTGCCGAGGCCGTGATCGCGCGCCTCGGCCAGCGGCCGCAGCAGCTGGGCGCAATCGACTACCCCGAGCGTGAACCGGAATCACTGGTGCATCCGGAGACCCGCGGGCAGAGTCGCGCACCCGCGATCAAGGCCCTGGTCGGCATCGACGTGTTTCTCAACTGGGACGAAGCCGACCGCGACCCCATCATCCTTGGTCATGCGCTTGCCCCGCTCGCGGGCCCTGAATTCGCGCTGTCGCTGATCACCAACCGCGGCGTGAAGGTGTACCCGCAAGGCTTCAGCCAGACCCTGCGTACCGATCACTGGCGCTGCCGTTTCCCCGCCGCCGATGGGCATGCACCGCGCCCACAGGACATCGCGGCATTGTTGCTGCGGCTGGCCGAAGCCGGGTTCGATGCGGTCAAAACCGAGAACCTCTACACCTTCGACGGTGCGCGCGGGTATTCGCAGGCACAGGGCGACTAAAATTCCGAACGATGGCCGAAACCGAAGACGCCCCCTACGCCGGCGCCACCATCGCGCTGGCGACGCTGCACGGCAAGGCCGAGGCGCTCGCCCCGGCATTCGCAACGCTCGGCTCGTCGCTGGTTGTGCCGGAGGGCATCGACACCGATGCGCTGGGCACCTTCAGCGGAGAAATCCCGCGCCTGCTGCCGGCGCTGGACACCGCGATCGCCAAGGCGCGGCTGGCGATGGCTGCCACCGGGCTGCCGCTGGGGGTGGCCACTGAAGGCAGCTTCGGCCCGGACCCGGTGATCGGCTTCGTTCCTCTACATCGTGAAGTCGCGGTACTGGTTGACGATGTCCGCGGTCAAGTCATCTGCGAATGGCTCAACAGCCATGAAACTAACTTCACGAGCAGGTCCGTGGCGAGCGCTGCGGAGCTGGATGACGATCTGCTGGCGCGCTGGGGCTTCCCGACGCATGCACTGATCGTGCGTGGCGAATCTGGCGATCTGGTCCGCAAAGGCCTGCGCGACCGTGCCTCGGTCGAAGCGGCCATCGTCGAATGCACCCGGACTTCCGCATCGGGACATGCACTGGTCGAAACCGACATGCGAGCGCATCTCAACCCGACCCGTATGCGCCAGATCGCGTTGCTTGGAGAACGTCTGGTCGAACGTCTTCGCTGTCGTTGCCCCGCGTGCGCGGCGCCGGGCTTCGGCCGGGTCGATATCGTTGCGGGGTTGCCCTGCGCCTGGTGCGGGACCCGAACCGCGGCGATCATCGCCGAAGTCCATGCCTGCACGGTCTGCGGCGAACGCCGAGAACTGCCGCGTGCCGATGGTCTGCAGCGCGCCGATCCAGCGCACTGCGACTTCTGCAACCCGTGAATGCTGGCTTACAGCTGGGCCGGCGCGTTGATCCGGGCCTGTTTGCGCACGATCAACATCGCGATCTCCAGCGCCTGTTCGTAGTTCAGGCGCGGGTTGACCGTGGTGCGGTAGGCGCATTCCAGATCGATATCGGTCGGATCGCGCGCACCGCCAGTGCGGATTCGGCGCTTCCTGCGGCACCTAGTCCAGGCGTTTGCGCTCCGTGACGTCGCGCGCGGCCGC
>CAZXNF010000442.1:0-3514 GCA_964641785.1 uncultured Streptomycetaceae bacterium
TCGTGATGCAGCGCCGGGTCATGTCCTGCACCGGCCCCACGTTGTTGCCGCTGGAGAGGAACAAGGCACGGGTGTTGACAGTGGCCGTCTTGGACACGCCGAGGATGCGCCCGCTCATATGCTCGGAAGTGAGCACCGTGCACAGGCTTTTGTGCGCGACCAGATCGCCGGTGAGGTTGTCGAACTCGATCACCGCCGGCGCGCGCAACAACTCCGCCAGAAGCAGTTTCCGGCATTCCTCGTCGTCGCCGGGAAAGGTGGTCGGCGTACCCCGCTGCGGGGTGGCAAAGGCCGTAATCAATTCGCACAGGTACGATTTGCCCGAACCCACCATGTGCGCGCGTGCGTGGAACATCGGCGCGTGGGCGAGGCTGGGCCGCACGGCGGCGGTAAGCAGCGCCGACAAAGCAGCCGCCAGGTCGGTATCGCTTGGGAAACTGAATTCCGTCAACAGGTCTTTGAGCAGCGCCAGTGCGCCCATTGCCTGCACTCGGGTCGGCTTGTCGGGGATCGAGAACTCGCGCGCGTCGAACACCCCGAACATGCCGGAGGACGGGTCATACCCGGCCGCGGTCATCAGGCTGCCATCGGGGCGCAGATAGGGCTGCCGCGCCAGACCGCTTAGCACCGGCAGGTGGTGGTAGCTGGTGGAATCGAACAGCACCGTCGCATGGCGGGCCGGCGGATCGGTGCGCATCCAGTCCTCGGAGCGTGCATCGAACCGCTCCCAAGTGGCGGCACCGGCCAATGCCCGCACCAGGGCGGGCGCGCTGATGTCCTGCACGCGGGTCTCGCGGGTGCCGGGGTCGGTGACCACAGTCACGATCAGCCCGCCGCGCTGGTAGTGCCGCCGCGAGTGCGCCAGCTCGCGCTCGGCCGCATCCACCACGCGATGGATCTCGCCTGCCATGACGCGGATGGTGGGCTTCATGCGCGCGGCGTTGACCTCGATGTCCACAAAGCGCAGCAGGTCGCGCACATGCCGCTCGGCGCAATGGCCGTGCAGACACTTGAATCCGCCGATGGGCCAGTTGTCGTCGGGCTCGTAATAGGCCGTGCCGCCGTTCACCTCGCCCGTGTGTTCCTGCACCCAGGGGCAGGTGATGTCGTGCTTGCCATCGCCCAGCGGCGCCTTGTACAGGCCACGGTCGCGCAATGCCACCAGTACGCTGTTCTCCTCGGGGCGCGGTATCCAGACCGGGTCGCCGTCAATCGGGCGCTGCTGCGCGGCGCGCGTGCCCGGTCGCGTGGCCCGCCCGGCGGATGCCAATTCCAACTGAAGGCCATCGACGAGATCCTCGACGGAATAGCGCAGCTCTGGCGACCACTCGACCATCCGGCACCGAAACGGCGGTGTGTGCTTGCCATTCATCGCGGCCGGCAAGCGCGCCAGCCGCGCCCTCGGGCCGTTCGCGCCGGGGTCGCACAGCCCGGCGGCGACGATGGCATTCATCAGGCGATCGGCAACGCTGCCGTCTGCCAGCGGTTCACCGAGCAGATACCCGGCTTGATGATTGCCAGGCGATGTCTCCAGCAGCCACGACGGCGGCAAGGTCAGCCGCTCCAGGACTACCTTGGTGCCGATGTCGTCCAGCATCACCGCGTACAGGGCGTGAAAGCGCGCCTTCTGCCGGCGGAATTGGCCTGCCTCGTCGGGCCTGAATACCGCGAGGCTGAAGTAATTGTTCGCGCTGGCGGGCAAGCTGGCAGACACCTCGGGTGTGCCCGGCCACGGCCTTCCGAACCAGACCTTGGCCGGTGCGATGGCCGGGTTGCCCACGAAGCTGACCACCACCGGGCGAGCGTCGGCAAGCTCGCCGAACACGGACAGCAGGAATTCACCGTTGCCGACCAGATCGGTTTTGCCGGTTATGTCGGTTTCCACCGCCTCGGGTGGCGAATCTGTCTCGGGCGCGCTAATCACCGCGCCCCCTACGCCGCAGCTTTGCGCGCCGCTTCCAGCTTCACCACGAGAGCGCGGATCTCTTCGTCGGTTTTGCCGGCGATGCGCGCCGCGTTCAGCGCCGCCACCTCATGCGCGGGCCAGCCAACGCAGCGCGGCCCCAGGCTCACCTGCTTGGTCCACAAGCCTTGCGAGATGCGAAGGTAGATGGTGGAACGGGAATACCCGGATTCAGTCTTGACGGCAGGAAGCCGAAAGATGGTTTGCGGCATGTTTGCACCCCTTTGGGTGTTGTTGAACATGACGCCATTAACGTACCGTGGCCGTCGCAGGGCCAGCCGCTATGCTCGCTTAGCGCAAAGCGTGCGCGCTCAAGCTACAGTCTGCGCGCAGACTGCTCCTGCTTTCGATAATCGCCTATCCAAGATCGTGCTGTCCGAAATTTTACGGGCACGAGCTTCCCCGCTATCGCTTCGGCCGCCGCGTCCATGCTTGCGTACTCGTGCAGGTGCAATGCACACCAATCCAACACCTGTTTCTTCATTCCACGGTTTTCTGCATGACGCTTGATCGCAGCTTTCGCGTTCGCATCAGAAATCCGATTCTTAACTATTTCGTCTGCGTACCGCTCGGCGATCGCCATTTGATTCTCGGGTGCTGCTTGAATATGAATTTGCCTCAGCAATTCATCTCGCTCACGTCGCAGGTCCTCGGTGTGCTTCAAATGCTCCGCGTAGCAAACTGCGTCCATCGCTTCCAGAGCACTTTCCCCGGCACTGCTGTACCGGAACTTGTCATCCGTGTGGCCCAAGCCAGGCGTGTCCAAGAGCGACATTGCGCTTGTGAGTCCTGCGCGCACCTTTTCCTTGTCTTGGCCTGCAGAGACTATGCCGAACAATTTGCTCTCAACTGGTGCCGCCAACAAGGTAGCGCTTTCCTCGATGACCCGTGCACGATTCCATCGCAGCCAGTGAATGGCATCAGCGATCTTCCACAGCGCAAGCACCGCAAAGTACTCCGACTCGCGCCCTTTTGGAAAATCGGAATCGTCATCAAGCGCGTAGGTGCCAATGCACTCTCGCAGGGCGTCGATCTCGGATGTATTGTCGGCTGTCGGATAGTGAGGGGCCGGATCCTCTGCTTCGCTCGGCCAGTTCTCAAGAAGTTGACGAACGCCTGCTTCGTTCCGCTCCTCCGCCGACAGATACCCGAGTTCCCAGCTTCCGCGCTCGATTACGCGTCGCACAATATCGGACTGCGTGCTTTCAATGAATTCGTCGATCAACCAATCCGCTATGTGCGCTGCGTTAATAATTTGATCGCGTGTTCGGCCCGTAAGTAATGCCCGCGCCCTTGTGACAATGGATGGAAGCAGTGAAAACGGATACCCGGGTGGCTGCCCAGTCAGCGGATCGAAATCATCGAACTGGCGGAAAAAACCCATAGGCTCTCCTCATTCTCAGCTAGGTGTCTTTGGCGAGCAGGGCATTCGGCATCTGCCGGATGAAGACGTTGGTCGAGTAATGCTGAGCCATGCTTTACCTCCCTGGCGCGCCACGCAATCAACGCCATTGGACGATGCGGGATGGTGCTGTACAGTGCAGTATATCC
>CAZXNF010000443.1:0-3510 GCA_964641785.1 uncultured Streptomycetaceae bacterium
CGCCGCCGGCTCCCGGAGCCGGCGGCGTTTTCGTTTCTTTTCTGAGGTCATGCATATGTCGTCGTCCGCACCCAATATCCTCGGTCTCGATCACGTGGTCCTGCGGGTGAAAGACGCGGCGCGCGCGGTGCGTTTCTACACCGGGGTGCTGGGTCTGAACGTCGAGCGGGTGCGCGAAGATCTCGGCCTGACGCAACTGCGTGCGGGGCATTCGCTGCTCGATCTCGTCGATGTGGGCGGGGCGCTGGGCCGCAAGGGCGGCGCCGCGCCCGATGCCGATGCGCACAACATGGACCACTTTTGCCTGCGCATCGAGCCTTTCGACATTGCGGCGCTGTCCGCGCATCTGATCGCGCACGGCGTGATGCCGGGCGAGGTGCGCGAGCGCTACGGCGCGGACGGTTACGGCGCGTCGCTGTATATCAAGGACCCGGACGGCAATACCGTCGAACTGAAAGGCCCGCCGGTGCGCGCGGGCCGCTGAACCTCATCACGCACGAAAGGAAACGCTCCGCCATGTTTGCCCCGCCCCAGACCATCGTTGCAGAGGTGTTCGCCGAACTGCCCGCGAAATTCCGCCGCAAGGACATTTCGCCCGAGCGCGCGGCGTCCGGTCGCGGGGTGCCGCATGCCGGCTGCTTTCTTGAAGGGCCGTCGTTCGACCGCGCCGGCAATCTGTACGTGACGGACATTCCCTACGGGCGCGTCTTCCGCATTTCGCCGGCCGCTGGGTGGACGCTGGTGGCGGAATTCGACGGCGAACCCAACGGGCTCAAGATCCACAAGGATGGGCGTATCTTCATCACCGACAACAAGCTGGGCGTGATCCTGCTCGATCCGGCGACGGGCAGAGTGGAGCCCTGCGTGTCCCGCCACAACATGGAACGCTTCAAGGGCGTGAACGACCTGCACTTCGCGTCCAACGGCGACCTCTATTTCACCGACCAGGGCCAGACCGGCCTGCAGGATCCGAGCGGCCGCGTCTACCGACTGAGCGCTGCCGGCAAGCTCGACTGCCTGCTCGACAATATCCCCAGCCCGAACGGCCTGGTGTTGAACGGGCAGGAGAACACGCTGTACGTCGGCGTGACGCGCGCGAACGCGGTGTGGCGCCTGCCGTTGCTGCCCGACGGCACGACCGCGCGCGTGGGTCTCTACCTCCAGTTGTCCGGCGGCCGCGGGCCCGACGGCATGGCGATCGATGCGCAGGACGGCCTGGCCGTCGCGCACCCCGACATGGGCGCGGTGTGGGTGTTCAACCACCGCGGTGAGCCGCTCTACCGCATCCAGTCGCCGAAGAGCGAGGTCGTCACCAACTGTGCCTATGGCGGTCCGGACGGCAGGACGCTGTATATCGTGGACTCGGAGGCGGGCTGCATCCTGACTGCCCGCTTGCCGACGCCCGGCCGCACGATGTTCTCCCACCAGTAACCCATGGCACTGTTCTATCGCTCCTTCCCCTGCTGGCGGGGGAAGGCTGGGATGGGGGCAAGCAATGAGCGAGCGCAGCTAAAATCACGCCCCTCCCCAGCTCTCCCCCGCGCACTGCGCAAGGGAGGGCGACTAAAAGCAGTGCCATCCCACCCGTTACGACCAGAGGAAAGATCCAGCATGTTTTTCGAAGGCTTCCGCGAGTTCGACATCCAGACGACCGATCCGCAGGTCAAGATCCGTGGCGTGGTGGGCGGCAAGGGACCCCCGCTGCTGCTGCTCCACGGCAATCCGCTCACGCACGTGCATTGGCACCTTGTCGGGCCGCGGCTCGCGAAGGACTTCACTGTGGTGGCGACGGATCTCCGCGGCTACGGCGACAGCGGCAAGCCGCACGGTCTGCCGGACCACAGCAACTACTCGTTCCGGCGCATGGCGCAGGACCAGGTGGATGTGATGGCCGAACTCGGGTTCAAGCAGTTCATGGTGGCGGGCCACGACCGCGGCGCGCGCACGGCCTACCGCATGGCGCTCGATCATCCGGAGAAGGTGCTGAAGTACTGCTCGATCGATATCCTGCCCACGCACCACGTGTGGACGCACACCTCGCATGCCTGGTGCGTCAATTCGTATCACTGGGGCTTCATGGCGCAACCCTTTGACTTCCCGGAGAAGCTGCTGGCGGGCCATGAGGAGTACTACATCCGCCTGAAGCTCGGTTCGCAGGGCATGGGCAAGGGCGGCATGGACGGCCCGACGCTGGCGGAATACATCCGCTGCTGCACGCCCGAGAACATCCACGGCGTGTGCGAGGACTACCGCGCCGCGGCCGGCATCGATTTCGAAATGGACAAGGCCGACCTCGAGGCCGGGAAGAAGATCGCCTGCCCGGTGCTGGTCGTCGTCGGCGGCCAGAGTCACACCGCGAAGTACTACGGTTACGAAGACGCATGGCGAAAGTACGTCTCCGACCTCCGCGGTTGCGTAGCGCTGCCTTCGGGCCATTACCCGGCGGAGCAGGCGCCGGAGGAAACGTATCAGACGCTGCACCAGTTCTTCAGCGCCTGAGACCCGGCGGTATCGACACCCGGGGGTTTCGGTCCGGTTATCGCTGTCGCACAATAACTATGGAGGTCGCCCATGTCCGTGCCGTTTCTGATCGAACCCGGGGAACTGCCCGCAGCGCTCGCCGCGGGCGCGCTGCTGTTGGATGCCCGGCCGCGCGCGCACTTCCTGCGTGGGCATATCCCGGGCGCGCTGCCGTATTCCACCTACGATGTATTCGTCCAGGATACTACGCTGGACGGGATGAAAGCCTTCGCTGCCGACATGGCGATGCACTACGGTCTCACGGGCGGTTCGCTGGACAAGCCGGTGGTGGTGTACGACGACGACACCGGCATGCGCGCGGCGCGCGAGCTGTGGATCCTGGAGTACATCGGGCATCCACAGGCGCGGATGCTGCACGGCGGCTACCGCCAGTGGCTCGCGGCCGGCGGCAAGCCGGCCATGGACGATGCAAGAACCACCCGGCCCAAGCGCCTGCAACCGACAGTGGCTTCCGGCACCTTCGCCTCCGCCGATGAACTCGCGCGGCGGGCGGGCAGCGAGACGCTGTTCATCCTCGACGTGCGCGACGACCTCGAATGGGCCGGCACGGACAACACGGCGTGCTGCGCGCTGCGCGGCCATATCCCGAAGGCGCTGCACCTCGAATGGACGAGCTTTCTCGAAGGCGGGCGTTTCAAACCGAAGGAAGCCATCCTGGAGTTGCTCGCGCAACGCGGCATCGATCCGAATGGCGACATCGTGCCCTACTGCCACCGCGGCGCCCGCTCCGCGTCCGCCTACTACGCGTTGCGGCTCGCTGGCTGCAGCGGCGCGCGCAACTTCATCGGTTCATGGCATGAATGGTCGGCGCGGGGGTTTCCGGTCGAGGCCGGGGCCGCGCCGTGATGAACGGGAGCGGAACGGGCGGATCAGGAAGCGCGTGCCTGCGCCGCTGTTTGCGGACGCCGCCTACTCCGCCCGTATTACCGTCACCCGGATCAGTTTCACGAATTTCTCCAGCTCGGCCTT
>CAZXNF010000444.1:0-3477 GCA_964641785.1 uncultured Streptomycetaceae bacterium
CCGAAACCCAAGCCAGTGGCGCCGCCTCCGCCCCCCCCGCCGGGTCTCGTCGACCAGGTGCTGGATGAGCCGCTATATCTGGCCGGTGGCGTGGGCGCCTTGCTCGCGCTGCTCGGCGGCGGTTTCTATGCACTGAAACGTCGCCGCCGCAGTACGGATGGCCCGGAAGTGCGGAAGGTCGCTCCCAAACTGGGCGCTGCCGCGGGCGCGGCGCCGGCCTCCATGCAGTCCACGGTCATCATGCCGGCCCAGCCTTCGGAGCCGGCAGCCATGAGCGATGCCGACGTCTACATCGACGAAGCCGACATGTTCATGAAGATCGGGCGCGACGCGCAGGCCGAGGAACGGCTCAAGGAAGCGCTGGAGAAGGAACCCGGCCGCCAGGATGCGCAACTGAAGCTGCTGGAAATCTACTCGGTGCGCAAGGACAAGGCGGGTTTCGAGAAGGTTGCCCAGGGTCTGCAGCAGAGCACCGGCGGCAGCGGCGACAACTGGATGCGGGCGGCTGCGCTCGGCTACGCGCTGGATTCGTCCAATGCCCTCTATGCGGCGGGCAAGGACACGCACGCAGCGGCGCCGCTCGCCACCGGTAGCGGCGGCGAGCTCGATTTCGACCTCGACCTCGACAACAAGAGCGTCTCGGAGACGGACGTTCTGCTCGATACCGGCGACCGCCAGACGGCCAACGTGATCGATCCCACGAAAACGATGATCGTGCCACAGCGGAGCGCAGCCGCTGCGGCAGCCCCGGCGCCGAGCGCGCGCCCGGAACCGTCAAACCCGATGCCCGACTTCACGTTGGATGTGGCGCACGGGCTCGGGCTCAACCTCAAGCAGCCCGACATCACCATCGACAGCCTGCCTGCGTCGGGCAAGCCCGAGGACACGCAGACCAACCTCAGCGCGAACGTCACGAATGTCTCGAGCGGGCCGAACATCATCGACTTCTCGCTCGATCTGCCGGAGACGGCCTCGCCCGCGAAGGAAGCGACCCGCGACGGCACGCTGATCCTCACGCCCGAGAATGCCCAGAAGGCCTCGGAACTCACGCTCGACATGGACATCGGGGCGAAACCGCCGACCGAGACCAACGCGCCGCTGGTGCCCGACTTCAAGCTCGATCTTGGTGAGACCACGGCGGGTCTGCCGCCGGGCGCGACCGAAACGGTGCCCGATCTCGATCTCGGCAGCCTGAGCTTCAGCATGGACGACGCAGGCGGCGCTGCCCCTGCGGGCGGCGACGGTACGAAGGACGCGCATTGGTATGACGTGCAGACCAAGTTCGATCTGGCCAAGGCGTACCAGGAAATGGGTGACAAGGACGGCGCGCGCGAAATCCTGCAGGAAGTGATGAAGGAAGGCGACGCCGCACAGCAGGCCGAAGCGAAGCAACTGCTCGACTCGCTCGCCTAATCCTCCCGCCGTAACTCGTTACACTGTTGCTGCCGCCAGGTGTCCGCCTGGCGGCAGTTCTGTTTTTGGGGCCGCTGCATGCGAGTTGCGCTCGGCATCGAATACGACGGCAGCCGCTTCTGCGGCTGGCAGACGCAGCCCTCGGGCTGCGCGCTGCAGGACGCGCTCGAGCGCGCGCTGGCCGAGATCGCCGGCGGGTCTGCGGTGACCGTGTGCGCTGGCCGCACCGATGCGGGCGTGCACGCGAGCGCGCAGATCGTGCACTTCGATGCGCCCGCCCCACGGCCGGAGAGCGCTTGGGTGCGCGGCGTGAACGCCTTGCTGCCCGCCGGGATGGCGGTGCTGTGGTCGCGCGAGGTCGCGGCTGACTTTCACGCGCGCTACGGCGCCCGCGAGCGGCGCTACCGCTACCTGCTGCTCAACCATGCGGTCCGTCCGGCGCTCGCGTCCGGAAGGGTCGGCTGGTTCCACCAGCCGCTTGATGTCGAGGCGATGCGCAGCGCCGCGCAGGCGCTGGTGGGGCGGCACGATTTCAGCGCCTTCCGCTCCGCGGAGTGCCAGGCCACCACACCCGTGCGCGAACTGCGCAGCGTGACCGTGCAGCGTCGTGACGCGCTCATCATGTTCGAATTCCGCGCGAATGCCTTTCTGCACCACATGGTGCGCAACCTGATGGGCGGACTGGTGACCGTGGGCAAGGGCCGTCAGCCGTCGGCGTGGCTTGCGGACGTGCTCGCGAGCCGCGATCGCGCGCGTGGCGCGCCCACCTTCGACGCGGCCGGCTTGTACCTGGCGGGCGTGACGTACGAAGATCACTGGGGGCTGCCCGCGATCCATGACCGCGCGGACGCGCAATGGGCAAGTCTCACGCCGCTGGCCGGGAGCGCTGCGCCATGACGGCAACGCGCACCAAGATCTGCGGGATCACGCGGCTGGAAGATGCGCAGTCGGCGGCGCGCGCGGGCGCGGACGCCATCGGGCTGGTCTTTTACGCGCCCAGCCCGCGTGCGGTGACGCCAGCGCACGCGGCCAGGGTCATTCTGGGACTGCCACCCTTTGTGACGGTCGTCGGCCTGTTCGTCAACGCGACGCGCGAAGACATTTTGTCCACGCTCGCGGCGGTGCCACTGGACCTGCTCCAGTTCCACGGCGACGAGCCGCCGGCATTCTGCGGGCAGTTCGGACGTCCTTTTCTCAAGGCGATGCGGGTGGCGCCGGAGGCGCAGCCCGGCGATTTGGTAAACTACGCGGCTCAATACGCGACGATCGCGGGGGCGCGGGGCCTGTTGCTCGATGCCCACGTCGAGGGCTTGCGCGGCGGCACCGGGCGCAGCTTCAACTGGAGCGTGATTCCGTCCAGCCTCGCGTTACCGGTGGTGTTGTCGGGAGGACTGGGTCCCGACAACGTGGCGCAGGCTGTTCGCCAAGTGCGGCCTGCCGCGGTGGATGTTTCCAGTGGCGTCGAGCGTGCGCCGGGCATCAAGGATCACGCGAAAATCGAAGCCTTCATCAAGCAAAGCCGAGCCGACACATGAAACCCTACGATCTTCCGGACGCAGCGGGCCACTTCGGTCAGTATGGCGGCGTATTTGTTTCCGAAACGCTGATCCAGGCCCTCGACGAGCTCAAGGCCTGCTACGCCCGCTACAAGGACGATCCCGAGTTCAAGGCGGAATTCACCTACGAACTGAAGCACTACGTGGGGCGGCCGAGCCCGATCTACCACGCGAAGCGCTGGTCGCAGCATTTCGGCGGTGCGCAGGTCTACCTCAAGCGCGAGGACCTGAACCACACCGGGGCGCACAAGGTGAACAACACCATGGGCCAGGCGCTGCTGGCGCGGCGCATGGGCAAGCCGCGCGTGATCGCCGAGACGGGCGCCGGACAGCATGGCGTGGCGACAGCGACGATGGCCGCGCGCTTCGGGCTTGAATGTACCGTCTACATGGGCTCCGAGGACGTGAAGCGGCAGGCGCAGAACGTCTACCGCATGAAGCTGCTCGGCGCGACGGTGGTGCCGGTGGAATCCGGCTCAAAGACGCTCAAGGATGCGCTGAACGAGGC